>CAZLLL010000148.1:0-7096 GCA_964560255.1 uncultured Methylomonas sp. | reverse complement strand
GAACAAAAATCCTGCCCAATATTGGACGATTATTTATTTCCAGCTCCCTAACTTTAAAATAGCTTTTTTAAGGAATAATATCGTTACTTTTGCATTTATTGAGATTAAAACGTAACTACTCAGGCTATGATTTATTGGGCTGTAGCGGTTTTGGCACTTCATTTTGGATCATAAAGGCAGAGAAATAGACATTTTTTAACTGTTCAGCTGCTTTTTATGCCACAAATATCCCTACAGCCTAGGAAACAATAGCCTGAGTAGTTACATTAAAACAATATAACTTATGGCTACCAACTTAATATGGGACAACTCCTTTGCAAAATAAGTAGGGTGGGCAGTTTTTTTTGCCCACCATCAAGTTGAACCTCGGTGGGCAGAAAAGATTGCCCACCCTACAAATGATGGCTTGTCCTCTCTTAAGTTGGTAGCCTGAATTTTTTTGTCTACTTTCATTGTTTCCGCAACAAAGAATACGAACAAAAAAACAAGTCAAATGAACAAGTTATAAAATTCACATTCCTAAGCACCTGTTGCTTCGCCGCAGGCTAATGTCATAAGTCGTACCAAACTATTAATATTCTAGAAAATGTTTGATCCATTTTTAATTACAGGTATTATCGCTGCTTTTATACTATTCATTGTGCTTATCATGTTGTTCTTTGTTTTAAGCAAGGTGAGCTCCCTGGCTAACTCAGATACGGAGCAAATCAAAATTGAGCTGGTGACATTACTACAGCAGCACGAAGAGTCACTGAAGACTGGATTACAGGATTCTCGTCGGGAATTACGTGAAGTCAGTGTAGCGAATAGGCGTGAAATATCTGATTTGTTTAAAGGTTTTCAGGATTCTTTATTAAAACGAATCATCGAAAATAGTGCTGAGCAACATCGTCAATTAGAGGTCTTTAAAGCATCGCTAAGCACCTTGTCGGAATCTTTAATTAAAAATGCTAATAATTTTCAACAAAGTGTTAGTGCGTCATTTCAAGCATCAAGTGAAACATTAAATAATAAACAGGATGAGTTTAGAGAAAAGACGTTAACTCGATTGAATGTTTTTGAAGAAAGTATTAAAAATGAGGCTAAAGAAAATCGTCAGGAATTAAATACAGGTCTAAAATCATTTGAGGAAAAATTCGCCCTATCAATAAAAGAGTTCGATGGGCAATTAAGATTAAAATTTGCTGATCTAAGCAAACAGCAGCTGGAAGGTAGTCAGCTGGCTAAAGCTAGTATTAGTGATATTAGAGAGGTAATTGAAAAACAATTAAAATCTATCCGTGAGGATAATACCGTGCAATTGGATGCAGTGCGTAAGACAGTGGATGAAAAATTGCATGAAACGCTGGAAAAGCGTCTAGGTGAGTCATTTAAAATAGTAAGTGAGCGATTGGAACAGGTGCATAAAGGCTTAGGAGAAATGCAAAGCCTAGCTGTCGGTGTCGGTGATTTAAAAAAAGTACTGTCTAATGTGAAAACACGCGGTATTTTAGGGGAATATCAACTAGGCAATATTCTTGAACAGATTCTTGCGCCAGAGCAATTTGCGCGTAATGTTGCCACTAAAAAAGGTAGTCAGGCTAATGTCGAGTTTGCTGTTAAACTGCCCGGTAAGCTAGAAGAAAAAGCGGTCTGGTTACCGATAGATTCTAAATTTCCACTGGAAAGTTATCAACGCTTGGTGCAGGCTTTGGATGTTGGGGATGTTGCAGCTATTCATCTGGCAGAAAAACAATTATTAAAAGCAATAGAGGGTTTTGCCAAACAGATTAGTACAAAATATATTGATCCACCTAATACCACAGATTTTGCGATTATGTTTTTGCCTGTAGAAAGTTTATATGCAGAAGTGTTACGCCACCCGGCAATATTTGAAAAATTACAAAGAACTTACCATATCACAATTACAGGTCCAACAACCTTGTCTGCTTTGTTGAACAGCTTGCATATGGGGTTTAGAACACTTGCAGTACAAAAGCGCAGTAGTGAAGTCTGGCAGGTATTAGCAGAAGTCAAAACAGAATTTGTCAAATACGCTGAGCAACTGGAAAAAGTACAAAAGCAGTTAAATAGCGCATCGACTTCTTTAGAAACGCTGCAATCCACTCGCACCAGTGTGATGCAAAGAAAATTACGAGGCGTTGAAACGCTGGAAATTGATAGTGATACAGCTGAAACTGTATTATTAGAAAAATAAGATAAACAATAAGCTATTTTGAAATGAGTCGTAGTAAAGAGTATCAGATCCGTCGTAGTCGTCGTGCTAGACGTGCCAGAATTATCGTAAGCGCAAATAAAGTAGAAGTCGTTGCGCCGTTACGTATGCCTGAGAAGCAAATTCAGCAGTTTATGCAAGCTAAGCAGACGTGGGTAACTGCCGCGAAAAATAAAGTTCAGCAGCATATAGACAGTATCGTTAGTTTTGCGCCTGAGAGCTACCAACAAGGGGTAATGATTCCTTATCAAGGAAATCAATACAAGTTACAGCTTGAATCCTGCCAGAAGAATCAGGTTGATATAGTTTTTGACCAGACTTTTATTGCTTATATTCCAGAAAGCCAAGCTAAAACATTGCAGTGTGCCGAATTAAGTGAACAGATTCGTCATGCACTTGTTGTCTGGATGGAGCATGCAGCAGCAAAGCAGGCAAAAAAAACAATAGACAAATATGCCCCTTTATATCAACTTAACCCGCGTTCGATTATTATTAAAAAACAGAAAAGTCGCTGGGGGAGCTGTGGTATACATAACGATATAAATCTGAACTGGCTGTTGATTCTGGCTCCTGTTGAAGTGTTTGAATATGTGGTGATACATGAATTATGTCATATCGGGCAACGCAATCATTCTGCTGCTTTTTGGCGGCTGGTTGCTCGGCACTGTCCAGATTATAACCGACAGCGCTTATGGCTTAAACAGCATGGAGCAAGTTTGATGTTAGGCTTATGAAATATATAAAAGATATTCTATTTATTGTCGTTTTTATCAGTTTATTACAGATGATTATGCAGAGTGATATGCGTACGGGTGTCATTCCAGAATTATCGGTTAAAACTATCAGCGGTATGCAAAGTGCTAGCCTGATTGTAAAAAAGCCCGCTATTATTTATTTCTGGGGAAGCTGGTGTGGTATTTGTGCGGCCGTTCAGAGCACAATCAGTGCTGTGTTACAAGATTATTCAGGCATTACTGTTGCATTACGTTCAGGTAATGATGTTGAAGTTTCAAGCTATATGCAAAGCAATGACCTGAACTGGCCAGTGATTAATGATAATAATGGAGTTTTAGCGCAGGCATTTGGGGTGAGTGCTGTGCCCGCAGTGTTTATTATTGGCGATGATGGCAAAATAAGTTTTGTGACGCTGGGCTATGTGACTGAAATAGGCTTAAGACTAAGGTTGTGGTGGCTAGAGTCTGGTTTAAGCTAGACTGATTTTGGCGTGTGCGCTAAATCATATACAATAGAAAGGTTTTTAACCGATAAAGATAAAGATATGAGTGAACTTAAATGTGCTGTTATTGGAACAGGTTACCTAGGTAAATTTCATGCGGAAAAATATGCCTCTTTGCCGAATTGTGAGTTAGTCGCTGTCGTTGATATTAATGAACATGCGGCACAAGAAGTTGCGCAAAAGCATGGAGTTAAAGCTTTAACAGATTATCAGTCTTTATTGGGTAACGTTGATGCAGTCAGTATTGTCGTGCCAACCACTTTGCATCATCAGGTTTCCAAAGATTTTTTAAATGCAGGTGCTCATGTATTAGTTGAAAAGCCTGTGACAGTGACGGTTGCAGAAGCGGATGAACTCATTGCGATTGCTAAAGATAAAAACTTAATATTACAGGTAGGTCATTTAGAGCGTTTTAACCCAGCTGTTATGGGTCTCGGTGTGCTGGAAGACAAGCCTTTATTTATTGAGTCGCATCGTTTATCTCCTTTTAATCCACGTGCTAATGATGTCAGTGTGGTACTGGATTTGATGATTCATGATATTGATATAATTTTAGCAATTGTGGACTCCGAAGTGGATCATATTGCCGCGAGTGGTACTGCAGTATTGACCAAGGGGACGGATATTGCCAATGCGCGTTTAACCTTTAAAAATGGCTGTGTAGCAAATGTCACGGCGAGTCGTATTAGTATGAAAATGGAACGAAAAATGCGTATGTTCCGGCCGAATTCATATATATCTATTGATTTTCAGAATAGTATTTTAACTAAACATTTTGCGGGTGAAAAAGAAATGTTTCCGGGTGTGCCTGAGATAGAAACCGAGAAATCTGTTTTTGAAAATGGCGATGCCTTATTGGAGGAAATCAAGCATTTTATTGATTGTATCAATACGGGTAATTCTCCTGATGTGTCAGGAGAGGCGGGTCGCCGTGCCTTGGCAACAGCAATTGAGATTACCGAGTTATTACAATAGTTTATCGGTTGGGTTAAAGCAGGGGCTCAACTTAGGAATGGGAATCAAATAACGTGTGCATTCTGACTTGTCTTTTTGTTCGCCTTCTGCGTTGCGGAAACAGTTACGTCGCTAGCTATGCGCCTGTTACCGCGCCTTGAAGGCAAACAAAAATACTGCGTCATAATTGCACAACTTATTCAATTCCCATTCCTTAGGTAACTCGCAACAAATACCCCACCCATCTTGCTGCTCTTTTTGTTGCGAGTTACCTAGGCATCGAAGGCAAACAAAAATTCTACCCAAGTTGCTGAACTTATTCCATGCGCGTTCCTTAAAAGACGAATATGTTTTTGATTAATTTTAAAGTTAAAAAGTGGAAATATTTATGATCCCGATGGTAAACCTGAAAGCTCAGTATGCTGAAATTAAAGAAGAAGTAGAGCAGGGTCTGGCACAAACGATAGAAAATTGCTCTTTTATTCTCGGCCCCAATGTACAAGCGTTTGAACAAGAAGTGGCTGAATATTTAGGCGTGAAGCATGCGATTGGTGTCGCTTCGGGCACTGATGCATTGCACCTGGCCTTGTTAGCGGAAGGGATAGCTGAGGGGGACGAAGTGATTACCACGGCATTTACCTTTATAGCAACTGCCGAAGCCATACGCTATGTGGGTGCCAAACCTGTCTTTGTTGATGTAGACTCTAAAACCTTTAATATGACAGCCGCCGCGATTGAAGCTGCGATTACTGCCAAGACCACGGCAGTAGTGCCAGTGCATCTATTTGGCCAGCCAGTTGATATGCTTGCCATTAAAGCGGTGTGTGATAAACATGATCTTAAACTGATAGAAGATTGTGCACAGTCATTTGGTGCATCCATTGATGGTAGGCAGACGGGGAGCATTGGAGATGCTGCTGGGTATAGTTTTTTCCCCAGTAAAAATCTGGGTGCATTTGGTGATGGCGGTTTGGTCGGTACCAATTCAGATGCAAGCGCAGACAGGGTTAGGCAATTACGAAATCATGGCTCAAAAGTGCGTTATTACCATGATGTAGTGGGTTTTAATAGCCGGTTGGATGAGATGCAGGCGGTGGTTTTACGTGCCAAATTAAAACGGATTGATCGTTATAATGGCAGTCGCCGTCATGCGGCGCATTTATATTCAGAGCTGATGGCTGATCTGCCGTTAGAAACGCCTTTTGAAGATGGTGTGGGGGGGCATGTTTATCATCAATATACTTTACTGTCAGATCGTCGTGATGAAATCTTAAGTGCTTTGCAGGCACAGCAAATTGCCTGTTCTATTTTTTATCCTGTGCCATTACATCGACAAAATGTCTTTAAAGAGGGCTGCGCTGCTATCAGTTTACCCGTGACCGAAGGGATTGCAGCGCGTTGTATGTCTTTGCCTATCTGTTCTGAATTGAGTGATGAATCGGTTAAAAAAATTGTTGCCGTGATTCGAAGTGTCTTAGAAGGATAAATAATTTAGATGAAGAAAACGCCTATTTATGCACTGGATTTTGATGGTGTGATCTGTGATAGTGCGGTTGAAACCGCGATTACAGGCTGGAAATCAGCTACCTATGTATGGCCTGATATGGCTAATACAATCCCTGATGACACTCATATTGAACAATTTCGTCAGTTGCGTCCGCAGTTAGAGACAGGCTATGAGGCAATTATCTTTATGCGCCTGTTGCAGCAAGGTGAATCTGTGAAGAACATTCAGGCAAATATTGCAAGTTTTATAAAGGAGTTAGGCAAGGATACTGATCTTTTAAAACAGCTTTTTGGTCAGACGCGAGACCAGTGGATTGAACATGCACGGGATGAGTGGATCGCGATGAACCCCTTGTTTGAGGGGGTTGCTGAAAAGTTGCAAAACTTGAATGGTCAGCCATGGTATATCGTCACCACTAAGCAGGAGCGTTTTGTAGAGCAAATATTGCAGGCCAGTCAGGTCGAGTTGCCTATTGATATTTATGGCCTGGATCGAAAAATGGGCAAGCAGGCAGTAATGCTAGAGTTATTGGAGAAACATGGTCGGCAAACTATCTCCCTGGTAGAAGACAGGCTGCCTACTTTGCTGGGTGTTTTAAATAACAAGCATTTAGGCGCGGTGGATATGCAGTTAGTGGATTGGGGGTATAATACCCCTGAAGACAGAGAAAATGCCAGAACGAACGGGATAAAAGTGATTGGTTTAGCTGAGTTTTTGCCGCTATAAATGACAGGCTGGCATAGAACTAAAAAAATCTGGTATGATGTGTGTGGTATATACACCTTGGGGGTTGTCATGCGCACGAATATTGTTTTAGATGATATATTAGTTACGGAGGCTCTTGCATTGACAGGGGCGAATAGTCAGAAAGAAGTTGTTAATCTGGCTTTATGTAAGTTAGTGGACTCTTATAAAGAAAAAGATATTCATAAACAAGAATTTATTGCAGCCTATATTGACAATCCCATAATGATTGAAAGATTTTCTCCATTACTAGAGAAAAGAGGTATATGAAAGATAAGGTCTTTATTGATAGTAATATCTAGCTTTATGCTTTGATTCAAACTCAAACAGAAGAAGAAAAAAGATTAAAAGCTAAAAATTGCATCGTAGCAACAAAGGATATTATAGTTCAATACCTTCGCCAAAAATCAGATCGTGCTTATAAATAAAACAATAGGTT
>CAZLLL010000147.1:0-7102 GCA_964560255.1 uncultured Methylomonas sp. | reverse complement strand
GCTATGCGCCTGTTACCGCGCCTTGAAGGCAAACAAAAAGACTGCGTCATAATTGTACAACTTATTCAATTCCCATTCCTAAACAATAAAACTTACGATTACCATAATTTTGTACTAAAAATAAAGCCTCATATCGGCAATAGCCTGTTTTTCAGTTACTTTTTTTTAAAAGGTGTTATTTTAATCGTACAGGTCGAAAAATTGGGAGGATTTATTGACAATAAAACATCCAATTTGTACTGGATGTATTGTTTTTACTGGGCTATAGGTAAAATTTGAAGGGGTATTGTTGATGCCTGTTCTATGTAAAAAAAATCCTGCACCTTTACCCAGCTTATTTCATCTCTATTCCTAAAAGACTCTAAACTATTATATGATATATCGCTGTTGCAGGAAAACAGCACACAAAAAGATAAGTACTTCGCACTGTCACGACTGCAGACATAGGCAAATTGATTTTTGTCGAGAACACGCCGTTGAAACAGATGCATAGCAGGCTATATAATGCTGTAACAAAGAAGACGAAAGAATCTGTAGGGTAGGTAAAGCGATAGTGTGCCTATCAAGCTATACCAGATAGTCTAATGGTTGTACTATAGGTAGATACGAAAAAGACCTTTGCCCCATACGCATCAACTTAAGGAATTTTTATTTTTTTTCAATAAGATAAAGTATAACTCAGAATCTGCTGTATATGTAAAGCCCAGCTGTTGGGTTACGCTCTATCTTTGCTGCGCAAAGAGGGAGCTAACCCAACCTACGATAACCTATTGGTTTCATACAGTTTAGTTTTTTGTTATCTTAAGTTGATGCGTATGGGCACGAAAAAGATCTTTGCCCACTCTGCAGTTGTTCATCTTATTTCATCCCCATTCCTGTTCGTAGCCATAAATTGTAATCATTTTCTAAACAAACTTGAAAATTGCCATACAGGCACCCAATAACAATATATCAAACATCTATGACCCATTATTTAAAAAGCCTAATTCTTTTACCTATTTTACTCAGTAGCGCTTGCACATCAATCTCATCCATAATGCCAAAAACCAATATTATTCAAAGCCAGAATGACAAACGGCAATATCAAGCTTTTACTCTGGGTAATGGCTTAAAGGTTCTTATTATTTCTGATTCAGAAACAAAAAAAGCCGCTGCCTCACTGGATGTCTTTGTCGGTAGTGCCAGCGATCCTGAAGATCGTGCGGGGCTTGCCCACTTTCTTGAGCATATGTTGTTTTTAGGTACTGAAAAATATCCAGATCCTGATGAATATCAAACATTTAGTGCGCAGCATGGCGGTTCAAGAAATGCATTTACTGCAAAAGAACATACCAACTATTTTTTTGATATCGAAAATGCATCTTTAGAGCCTATGCTGGATCGTTTCAGCCAGTTTTTTACTGCCCCATTATTTAATGCTGAATTTGTTGAGCGTGAAAAAAATGCAGTCAACTCTGAGTATTTAGGTAAAATAAAAACTGCAAATCGGCGCTTCTATGCCGGCATACAACAGGCTTTTAATCCAGCTAGCCCGTATGCAAAATTTAGCGTAGGAAACTTGGAAACACTTGCTGATAGAGATAATCAACTCGTTCGTGATGAGCTACTAAGGTTTTATAAAACACATTATTCAGCTAATTTAATGACCTTAGTCGTCTTGGCAAATGAACCATTACCCATTTTAAAAACATGGGTCACTGATAAATTTTCGGCTATCCCTAATTATCGCGCCAGGAAAAAAATATTTACCCAGCCATTGTTAGATAAAGCACAGATGGCGCAGCAAATAGATATCCAGTCCTTACAGGAAAAGCGTGAACTAGCCCTTATTTTTCCTTTGCCCGAAACACAGTCATACTACCTTGCTAAACCCAATGTTTATTTTCAGTCATTACTCGGACATGAAGGAGAAGGTAGCATTCTGTCGCTGTTAAAAGCGAAGGGCTGGGCTGATGAATTAAGTGCATCAACTGGTTTTAGCAATAATGCACAAGAATCAAGTTTGATGCTGAATATAAACTTAACTCACGCAGGTCTACAACATACTGACGATATTATTAATATTGTGTTTCAATATATACGTCTGTTGCAAAATGGTGATATACAGGAATGGCTGTTTAAAGAACAAAGCCAAATGGCGCAATTACAATTTCGCTATCAGGAACAATATGATGCCAGTAGTACAGTCACTAGGCTTGCACAAAATCTACAATATTATCCTGAACAGGATGTATTGCGCGGTGCTTATATTATGCAACACTTCAAGCCTGAATTAATTAAACAGGCGATAGACCTATTAACACCTGAGCGTGTCCTTATTGCGCTAAATACGCAAAATATAAATACCGACAAAATAGAAAAAAATTATCAGGTAGCTTACCGTATCACTGCCATAGCCCCCGAACTGATGAGCCGATGGTCTCATTCGGACATTAACCCAGCTCTAACCCTGCCCAAACAGAACCCCTTTATTCCTAATCAGTTACAACTAAAAACGGCAGATTCTCAAATAGATAAGCATCTACCACCACACCCTGAACTGATCCAGAAAACACCCAATCTAACACTTTGGCATCAGCTAGACACCAGTTTTAAGGTACCTCGCAGTAGTCTATATATTGCTTTACATTCACCGATTGCCAGCAGTTCACCGCGCAATAGTTTATTAACGTCTTTATTAACCGGCATTATTAATCGACAGTTAAATAGCTATGCCTACCCTGCACGCCTGGCAGGTTTGAACTATTCGGTTTACCCCACAGAAAGGGGGATTACTATTTCACTATCAGGTTATGATCAAAAACAGGCTACTTTATTAGATCGTATTGTTGCTGCACTTAAAAAACCCGAAATTACAGAAAAGCGCTTTAATATCTTAAAGGCTCGTTATCAACAAAAATTAAGCAACGCAAAAAAACAGCAACCTTTCCAACAAATACTTGCAGAACTAAAGCGGACTATGGTTGAGCGCCACTGGACAAATGAACAAAAACTAAAGTCTTTAGCGAATATTTCAATTGCAGACCTAAGCACTTTCTCAGTACAATTTTTAAAACAGTTACATATCACTGTGTTGCTACAGGGAAATACTACACCAAGCGAGGCGAAGAAAATTGCGGATGCTATTGAACAGCAATTTATTTTATCTGCTTATACGCCTGTCAATATCTTACCTGCAGGTGTTATTCAATTAACAGAGAATAGTCTGAGTTCACGTAAATTAGTCATTGATAATCATGATGCTGCTCTGGCACTTTATTTCCAGGCACCTGATAAAACGGTCATATCACTTGCCGAAGCACAACTCTTAGGGCGTATTATTTCCACAGAATTCTTTGCTGATTTACGCACCAAGCAGCAATTAGGTTATAACCTGGCGGCAGCCTCGATAACGATGAAAGATGTACCAGGCATTATCTATATTTTGCAATCACCCGTTATTTCTGCTCCTGAAATAGAGCGTCGATTTCTTAACTTTATTGATCGTTTTAAAAATGAACTACAAGATATCTCAGTAGATGACCTTGAAGCGTATAAAGCTGGATTAATCACGCGCTTATTGGAAAAAGACAAAAGCTTACAAAAAAGAAGCTATAGAAACTGGCTAGAAATAGACCGGGAGAATTATCATTTTGATACCAAAGAGCGTATTGCCGCAGCGGTTGGAAAAATTGATAAATCAAGCCTTATGGCTGCCTATCAATCCTGGCTGATTGACAAACCACGTCAATTTCGTAGTTATGCATTGGGAAATCAGTTTATTAATGATGATTTTTCTGGCCAATCGCTGATTATTGACCCCGATGCGTTTAAGCAGGAACATAATAAATTATAGAGCGGACTTCGGTCCGCTATATCTGGAAGTTTGCAGTTTCATCATTGGTGAAGCGCATATGAATAGGGTCATATTATTATTTTACTCTGACCCTATTGATGCAAAACGATCCTGAACCACAACATCCTGATAATTTAGTTGGCCTGCTCTAGGATTTGCGGATTGTGTACGCTTGCCTATTGCTAGACATAATGCAATGACATGATCATCGGGTAAGTTTATCAGCTCACCTACTTTTTCAAAATCAAAGCCATCCATTGGGCAGGAGTCATACCCCATTGCTTTTGCCGTTAACATCAGAGTTTGAGCTACAATACCACAGGAGCGCATGGCTTCATCTCGTTGCACCTGATCTTTCCCTCGGTAATATTGATCAATGGCTGGCAAGATAAAGTCTTGTACTGCTGGGGCCGCATTTGCCCAATATCGCTGGGGCTGCTTTTCCCATGACTTTAAATCGGCACATAGCACTACAAATAATGATGCATCGGTTACTTGCGCCTGATCCCAGGCAGCGGCTCGGATTTGTTGTCTTAATTCTGGCTCGATTACATTGACAAAACGCCAGTTCTGGATATTAAAGGCTGTTGGCGAAAGCATCGCTAATGAAAATAGCTGCTTTATTTGCTCGTCACTAAAGCTATGCTTTGTATCGAAATATTTAACGGCTCTACGTGATTGTATTGCTTCAATTATTTGCATTTATTTTTCCTTAAAAGGTTATTTTGTGGGCGATATTTTTATTCTTTCATACTCCCTAATTCATCTATTGATAAAATCCGATATACCTCATAAGCAGGCTGCTGATAGGGATGTATTTGTAATAAAGTTTTTACAAGCCGTTTAATCAACCGATCCTCACAAACCATTTCAACCTTATATTCTATAACCTTAGTGAGTTTATGATGCTCTCCTAAAAAGGGCTGACTCCCTTGTAGAGGTCTAAACTGGCCTGTCCCTAAAACCTGCCATGCACAACGATCATACTCGCCTATTTTTCCTGCGCCTTGAGTAAATAATGCTTCTTTGACCTGTTCGACATGGGTTTCAGGTACAAAAAAACACAGCTTATACATCATTCAGCTGTTGTTGCAAAAACGCTGGAATACGTTGTTCTAACCAGTATTTTGGTTTAAATGGATTATTACCTGCAATAAACCCCACATGCCCCCCCCTTGGTGTTATTTCTAATGAAACGGAGGATGATAATTCCGATTCTTCTGGAATCACATCGGATGTCATAAAAGGATCATCTTGTGCCTGTATTATCAAAGTGGGAATAGTAATAGACGGTATAAATTGTCGTGAGCTGGAACGCTGATAATAGTCATCTACATTGGCAAAATCATACAATTTAGCGATGACTTGATCATCATATTGCCAAAAGGAAGTAATATTATTTAAATCCCCTGTTTGCCTGAGCCGTTCAGCTTCTTCGCTATTGCCCAGCGACTCCAGATGCAGCTGTTTTAACTGTATATACTCTTTCAATTCACGTAATAAACTGGCTCGATAGAGTCTGGAAAACCCGTTATCCAGTTTATTGGCACAAGTGCTTAAAATTAATGGCACTGAAACCGCAGTGGCAGCAAACAAATCAATACGATTGCCCTGTTCTCCTAGCCATTTTAAGAGTACATTTCCACCTATAGAAAAGCCTACAACGGCCATCGGTATATCAGGTTCTCTGCTACGTAGAGTGCGATACAGAAAATCTATATCTCCGGTTTCTCCTGAATGATAGCAGCGTGATGTTTGATTATATTCTCCACTACAACCCCTAAAATTAAGTACGACACTGCGCAACCTCTGCTCCCATAAAGATTGTTGTAGTCCTTTAATGTACTTTGATTGCCCGCTCCCAGTCAGGCCATGCAGTAAAATAATAAGGGGTTGTTGAGGATAGGCTTTTTCACCACAGAAATCAATATCAATAAAGTCATTATCATCCGTGATTAATCGCTCACGTTTGATATCCGGTGAGGGTGGCTGACGAAATAAAGCGGGGTATAAGGTTTGTAAATGTGGATTTGTTAACCACCATGCGGGCTTAAATCTGGTTTTGATTAGCATTAATTAATTCTCTTAGGAATGGGAATTGAATAAGTTGTGCAATTATGGCGCAGTATTTTTGCTTACCTTCAAGGCGTGGAAATAGGCGCATAGCAGGCTACGTATTGTGCCGCAACACAGAAGCGAGCAAAAAGACAAGCCGGAATGCATAACTTATTTGTTTCCATCTCCCTTAATATTGATAGCGTTATACACCGAGCCACTATGGTCATTTATAGAGTCAAAGCTAACCATTCACTCCCCCCTCTGGAAAACATGGATTGAGAAAGTTTTTCTTATAAAACCTCCCCCCTAACCCCTCCTTGTCAAGGAGGAAAACTGAACAGTTATAGTCAAAGAGCTTGGCACGCCCCTCTGTTAATTTTTTGTTTTGCTGTTTTTCGCCATCTTTCATTTTTCAATATGTAATAGCTCAGGAGTTAAAAAGCTTTAGCTTTTTCTGCAAGTCTGAAAAAGTACCAGCTGGAAAATGAAGAGTACTTTTTTCAACCTTAATATTATAAATAAAAAGTAACACTCAGGGTAACTCACAATGAAATAAATTACCGAAATCACACATTATTTAAAAAATGTGGCTCACCTACAATCTTTTTAGATTTCTTACTCAAAAATAATTTAATCCATTGAATATTAAAGTATTTTAGGCATAATCTCTCTATTTATACAGTCTGACATTGTCTCACTCAACCGAAGTAAAGACTCACTAGCAATGAATTTTGACCGCTTAACGATAATATATCCCCGCTTACTCCTTGTCTCACTGCAATATTTGAAATCAGAAAGTATGATCAATACCTTCGCCAATTTTGATTTATGCCCAAAACATCAATTTTTGATCCATGTAAATTAATAGATTACATGTTGATGAATTTGACAAAATGAAAATATTTTCACTTTGGCGAAGGTATTGATGATTAGGGAGCTGGAAATAAATAATCGTCCAATATTGAATGATTATTTGTTTCCATCTCCCTTAAACAGCATTCTTTCTTTAATACGGAGTTTACTATGATAAATAAAATGTCTATAACCACTAAAATTCTTATCGCGATGGGAATGGGTTTATTGCTAGGGAGTTTACTTAATATCTTTGCTTCCAATAGTGATTTTACACAAATCTATCTTGTCAATGGCCTATTTCATGTCATTGGTACCATGTTTATCAAAGCATTAAAAATGTTAGTCGTACCATTA
>CAZLLL010000146.1:0-7176 GCA_964560255.1 uncultured Methylomonas sp. | reverse complement strand
ATTCAAACTCAATACACCCTAAGGGAGATGGAAACAAATAATCATCCAATATTGCTAGTCTTTTTGTCCGTCTTCTGCGTTGTAGCAACAGTTACGTAGCCAGCTATGCGCCTGTTACTACGCCTTGAATACGAACAAAAATCCTGTCCAATATTGGACGATTATTTATTTCCAGCTCCCTAAAGTAGAAAATTATGGGACAGGAAATTAATGCTAGCACCTTTAAAACCGATGACTTTACGCGTTTTCATCAGAAATTAACCGAGGAAACGAAATACTTAAAAACCTTAATCGAACAAGGACTATGCTCTCAACAGCCGCCTGTTGCTGGCTTTGAGATTGAAGCCTGGTTAATTGACGATAATATGCAGGCAGCACCTAATAATGTTTCTTTTCTTCAAAACCTGAATGACCCGTTAGCCTTTCCGGAACTCGCTAAATTTAATATCGAACTCAACGGCACACCTCAAAAACTGGCTGGCACTGTATTTAGCAGCTTACACCAGAGCCTGACTCAAACCTGGGAAAAAGCCTGTTTACATGCGCAACAGCTGGGCAATCATATTCTCATCATCGGCACCTTGCCGACCTTAAAACCCTCTGCTATGACGCTTAAGAATATGTCAGACATGAATCGTTATCGGGTTTTGAATGAACAAATCCTAAAAGCGCGTGGTAAGCCGATTAATCTGGATATCATCGGCATAGAACATTTAAAATTTGATCATTATGATGTTATGCTCGAGTCCGCAACAACCTCTCTACAACTACATACTCAGGTACCTTTAAAGCTGGCACATCATTTTTATAATGCCTCTATCATTACATCTGCAGCTCTCGTTGCCAGTTGTGCTAATGCACCTTTTTTACTGGGTAAAAATCTATGGCATGAATCGCGCATTCCGCTGTTTGAACAAGCCATAGAAACAGGCGGTTATGGTGGTGCTATACATGGCCCTTTGCGGCGGGTCAGTTTTGGTTCTGATTATGCCCGTGTGTCAATTATGGAATGTTTTCAGGAAAATCTGGAACATTTCCCTATTTTACTGCCGGAATTATTTAATGATCCGATTGATCAATTTGAACATTTACGTCTGCATAATGGTACTATCTGGCGCTGGAATAGACCTTTAATCGGTTTTGATGCAGATAAGACTCCACATATCAGAATTGAACATCGTACACCATCAGCAGGTCCAACCATTATTGATTCTATCGCCAATGCAGCTTTTTATTATGGCTTATGCAAAAACCTATGTGATGAAATCATTGACCGAGGCATTCCCTTAGCATTTTCCCAGGCCAAAGATAATTTTTATCAGGCAGCTCGCTTTGGCCTGGATAGCCAAATAGTCTGGTTTGATGAAACCAGACAGAATTTACAACAATTAATACTCACTGACTTATTACCTAGAGCCAGGAAAGGCTTACACTCTTTAAATATTGATGCTGTAGATATTGATACTTATTTAGATATTATGCAACAGCGCATCACAAATAAACAAACGGGGAGCCAATGGCAGCGTAAATTTATGCTACAAACTGATGCCAGTTTGCAAAGTATGACACGGGCATATTTAGATCATCAATATTCGGAATTACCGGTTAGCCAGTGGGAGCTCTAGCAATGCAAATCAGACAAATAGATAACTATCCCGAAGCTCTGCTAACATGTACAGCTCAAGATTTGCATCATATTTTTCCGCAACCCACGCTACTACACTTACAAGGCAAAACTCCTCAGCCTTTGTTTATTTCTGTGTTACTACATGGCAATGAAACAACCGGATTGATTGCCATCCAGCGTCTACTCAATAAATACGCCCAACAAAGCCTGCCACGCGCTTTGTCAATTTTTTTTGGTAATACCCTGGCAGCGGAATTGGGTTTAAGAAGACTTGACTGGCAGCCTGATTACAATCGTATCTGGCCGGGTACTGAATATACGCAATGCCCGGAAACGCAAATGGCTCACCAAATAGTCGATATTATGCATCATAAAAATGTCTTTGCCAGTATTGATGTGCATAATAATACAGGACTAAATCCTCATTATGCCTGTCTTAACAAATTAGATAACAGATATTTGCAACTGGCTAATTTATTTAGCCGCTTAGTGGTCTATTTTTTAAGACCCCTTGGTGTACAATCAGCTGCTTTTGCAGAAGTCTGCCCGGCCGTCACATTAGAATGCGGACAACCCGGACAGCAGTATGGAGTTAACCATGCTTTTGCATATCTCAATGATTGCTTACACCTGAAAGAATTAGCAGATCATCCGGTTCATTCTCAAGATATAGATATATTCCACACGACAGCTTTGGTTAAAATAAAGGAAAATCACAGCTTTAGTTTTAGCGATCAGCAAACTGATTTATTATTTGATAAACAACTGGAGCGATTGAATTTTACTGAGATTTCAGCAGACACCTGTTTTGGCCTGGTACAAGATACGGATGCGATTCCCTTGATAGCAACAGATGAGCACGGAGCCGATGTGACTGAGCAGTTTTTCAAAATTGATAATAGGCAATTACAAACCAGACGCAAAACCATGCCCTCTATGCTCACACTGGATGAACGTGTTATTCAGCAAGACTGTTTATGTTATTTAATGGAGCGAATCCATTTGTAATATCTAGGAATGGGAATTGAATAAGTTGTGCAATTCTGACGCAGTATTTTTGTTTGCCTTCAAGGCGCGGTAACAGGCGCATAGCAAGCTATGCGCCGGTTACTACGCCTTGAATACGAACAAAAATCCTGCCCAATACTGGACGATTATTTATTTCCAGCTCCCTTAGGAACGTGCACGAAATAACTTGGGCAACTTGCTTGCCTTTTTATCCGTCTTCAGCGTTGTATAAATAGTTACGTAGCTGGCTATGCGCCTATTTATACGCCTTGAATACGAATAAAAATACTGCGCCAGTTGCCCAACTTATTTCGTGCGCGTTCCTTAGTTTGATTTATCTTTGAACAAAATGAAATGACCAAATTTTAGTGTCATTTTGGGCACCCGACATAATAATCGTCTCACATCAAAAATTTAATTAGATTAATTTTGCCTGCTAAAAAACCATGGAGAACACAAATATTGAAAGACCCATGTTTACTATCTGTTAGCGTTAAAAATTAGCTTCTGTGCTACAATCAATAAGCATTAACCGTTGAAAAATGGGTACTAAAGAATTCTTTTTTATGACCTGAATTTAGTCTTAAATTGTCATTGTTGAACAGCCCATTATAGATATAACATACAGTAATCATGTCAACTCAACCTTTAAAAATCAATTTTTCCATCATCATCGCTGTTTATAATGGTGAAAAAACCATCAAAAAAGCAATACAATCTATTATTGATCAGACTTATGCGGCTTATGAAATTATTATTGTCGATGATGGTTCAACCGATAATACCAAAAAGGAAATAGCCTCATTCACTGATAAAATAACTTATGTTTATCAGCAAAATACAGGTGTTGCAGTGGCAAGAAACAAGGGCGTTGCAATAGCACAAGGTGAATGGCTAAGCTTTCTGGATGCCGATGACTGGTATTACCCCGATAGATTAAAGTCCTATGCTGATTTAATTATGCAGACAGCTGAGCTTGATTTTTTGACCGGCAATTTTGATTATATCAATGAACAGGGAACGATTATCCGGCAATCTATGCAGTCCACTATTGCCGGTCAGAAACTATTGGAAATAGCAGGGACTACAAGCTCCATTGTCATGCAAGGTGAGCTAATAAATGACTTTGTTGCACAGCACTTTGGCGACACGCACACACTATGCTTGCCTCGGAATACATTTAATCAGCTAGGTGGCTACCCTCAGGGAGTCGCTGTTTGTGAAGATGTGCATTTATTGATACGACTCTGTGCTATCAGCAAAAAAATAGGCGTGATTACCCAGCCAATGGCAGCTTATTTTATTCATAGCAATAGTGCTACCAGAAGCGCGCCTTTAAGAGCACAAATGCAATCCGTATCCTCACTACTGAGTTTAAAAAAACATCTGCAACAAGTCAATCCAGTGCTGCTAAAAGGGTTAAAACAAAGCATTCGTCATGCGCGACTAGATCTGGCATACACACTGATCAAAATGAAAAAAAGAGTTGCCTCTGTTAAAGCAGTGCTACCTCTCGTCTATGAATTACCTGGTTTTTCTAGCATTCGGGATATACTGTCTATCGTTAAAGGGTAAAATTGCTCACCCAACAAACTATTTTATTTAATTAAAGTTTCAGCTAGTCACCAATTTGTCTTATTAGAAAAATATTACAAACCACAAACCTAGCGCATCAACTGATAAACAATTGCCAAAATAATCAACTGGATAAAATTCAATACCCAGAAATACAGCACAAACAGTGCCCATTTTACCTGTGTGCTTTTGATCGTATGTTTAAACTTAACAAGCAAGCAGCTGCCCGAAATGGCAACAAATAGTATCAAACTACCAATCAATGCATAATTCATCATCAATCCTTAACAGGTACTGGTGCCAATACTTGACGTGACCCATTGCCCTCCGCAGGGCTAACCACACCAGCCATTTCCATCGCATCTATCATAGAAGCGGCACGGTTATAACCGACTTTAAAACGCCTTTGCACACTGGAAATTGATGCTTTACGAGAATCAGTGACAAATTCGACAGCCTGATCATATAGTTCATCCTTTTCTGAATCAACGGCATCCTCTCCTGTCACAAAAGAACCATCATTACTTTCCGAATATTCGTGAGTAATTTCATCCAGATAATTAGCTGGTGCTGTTTTCTTTAAAAATTCAACCACATGATGCACTTCATGATCATCAACAAATGCACCATGCGCACGTTGGGGAATATTTGTACCAGTGGGCATAAACAACATATCACCATTGCCGAGCAAAAATTCGGCTCCCCCCTGATCTAACACTGTTCGAGAATCAATACGTGAAGACACTTGAAATGAAATACGCGAAGGCACATTAGCCTTAATTAAACCCGTCAAAACATCCACTGATGGGCGCTGAGTCGCTAATATTAAATGAATACCTGCTGCACGTGCTTTTTGCGCGAGTCTGGCAATCAATTCTTCAACTTTTTTACCCACGATCATCATCATATCCGCTAACTCATCAACGACAACCACGATGCTGGGTAACGCTGTCAATGTGGGAATACTTTCGCCTTCTTCCAAGGGGGTTTCAAAAGTATACATAGGGTCTTTAATTGGGCTCCCTCTTTTTTCCGCTTCGATAACCAATTTATTAAAACCAGCGAGATTTCTCACCCCGACCTTAGACATTACTTTATAACGTCGCTCCATTTCAGCCACAGCCCAACGTAATGAATTGGCTGCATCTTTCATATCTGTCACAACAGGAGTAAGTAGGTGAGGAATGCCATCATAGACGGATAATTCTAGCATTTTTGGGTCGATCATAATCATCCTGACTTCATCTGGCGTTGCTTTGTAAAGTATACTCAGAATCATGGTATTGATAGCGACCGATTTACCTGAACCCGTTGTCCCTGCAACTAGTAAGTGGGGCATTTTAGCTAAATCTGCGACCACAGGAGAGCCCGCAATATCTTTGCCTAAAAAAATACTCAGTGGCGATTTTGCCTTAATAAATTTAGAGGATTCCAACCCCAGCCTAAAAGAGACCATCTCCCGTTCCCGATTAGGTATCTCTAGGCCAATCACAGATTTTCCGACAATCACTTCAACGATTCTGACACTCATGACTGATAAAGAACGCGCCAAATCTTTTGCCAGACCAGTGATGCGACTGACTTTTACGCCAGCAGCAGGTTGCATTTCAAAGCGCGTTATCACAGGCCCAGGCAAGACAGCCGTGACTACAGCGACGACATTATAGTCTTGTAAAGCTTGCTCAACCAGCCGCGACATATTTTCAAGTTCTTCGGCTGAATAACCTTGAACTGCAACCGTTCTTAAATCCAGTAATTCAGTATCAGGTAATGCACCAGGCTCTACATCTTTAAATAAATCTGTTTGCAGCTTTTTAGTAACAACAGGCTGAGTCTCGGCGGATTCAGGCATATTGATCACGGGGGCTTTTTTTAGGTTCGTCGGTGGCTGTTCTTTCTTTTTTCTAACAGATGAGGTAACCTTCCTGGCGGCATGACCAGGCTCTCCTTTTTGCTTTGTAGCCATTTGAGTCCACATATAACTAATTTTTTTGTATACAAACTGACTTAATGCAAGCGTATTCTTGCCAACCCACTCTATCAGGCTAAGCCATGAAATATGCGTATATAAGGTTATGCCTGCAAAAAATATCCCTAATAATAATATGGTTGCACCAAAATTGCCAAAGCTCAACATTAAAATATCACCCAGCTCCTGGCCTAGTATACCGCCACTATTTCTAGGTAGTTCAATTCGAAAGCGTAAGATATGTAAATAAAAAAATGCGGTGGCGGAAATAATAGTCACAATAAGCCCCAGCCAGCGCAAATACTTTATTAAACCTGCGAAAGGCTCAGCTTTACGGCTAAAAAATAAATAACCTTGCCAAAAAATGATTAACGGAAAGGTAAAGGCAATAATGCCAAAAAAACTAAATGAAAAATCCGCCAGCCACGCGCCAACTCTGCCCCCCAAATTGCTGATTGCCATACCAGAACCGCTATGAGACCAGCCAGCATCTTCATGACTAAATGAAATCAACGAAACTAAATAAAAAGCAGCGACACCCATATAAGCAAACAACGCTATTTCACGCAAACCTCGCACCGTTTTTTCTTCCATCACTGCTGCCATCGACAAATACCAAAATAATTAAATAAAACAAAATAATAGAGCAATCATTACATAAATCACATGAAATAAAAAGACCTGTACTGCAAATTTTCATCCCTTTTTGTCATTTGCTATTTAAATTAGCGAAATACTGCTTGCCAGTAGATAAATTAAATAAGGTATGTGGTACCCTTCTATTTTCTAGTTGACACTTTTGCAAGAGAGCAATGGCATAAGCGGCTTCTAATAACTGGGGCAGGTACACATTAAATACTTTTCAATTTAATATGTACCTGCCCCAGTTACCTTAAATAATGGGAATGAAATAACGGGCTACAAACTTAAGACGGGACATGCTTAATATTTGTAGGCCATTCGTTTAAGGGCGTAGGTTGTGGGTGAGGTACGAACC
>CAZLLL010000145.1:0-7236 GCA_964560255.1 uncultured Methylomonas sp. | reverse complement strand
ATTGCACAACTTATTCAATTCCCATTCCTAAGTTAATAGCCAAATTATTGAATAATTTTCTTAAATTGTTGAGAATCAGCAAGAGAAGAAAAAATTCTATTTGCCATTTGTTTGCTACCCTGATTCGTAAAATGTACAGAGTCGTTAAAGTTCACTCCATCACCAGCAATACTATTATTGTTGTCAATCAGGAATACATTTTTCTCACGCGCAACGCGGCGAATGACATCATTATAGGCATCAAATCCTTCCAGAATAGCATCCACGCTCATATACGGCATGTAGTAGAGGCTGGTAATAGACGCTTTTGTTCTTTCTTCCTGGCTCTGTTCGGCACGAATGCGGTGAGAGAAGGTGATTAAGGCAACAAACTTAGCCGATTTTTTACTTTCGTCGACTAATGCCCGTAGGTCTCTTTCGAAAGGTTCAATGATTTCTTTGATGTCATATTTGAGTGCCCCCTGTATTTTTTCTGATTGATTTTGCAAGCTAATCAATCTTAAGTTTTTCTCAACTAGATAAGCAAGCAGTGAGTATTGTGAAAACCAGCTTAAACTCTCTTTTTCTGTATCTTTTTTAGAAACAAGACCTTGTGCCTTAGCTAAGCGACGCGTATTAAATGATAAATCATTCGTTGCATGATAAATAAAAACGATATCAGGCTGCAGTGGTGCGACACGAAGTTTTAAGTTGTTGATAGAGTCGCTTACCTTATAGCCTGGCACACCGCCGTTGATATAGTCAAACTGTACATTTTTCGAAGTATCTGTTAACTTTTTCGTGACTAAATCAGTCCATACCAAATCATTACGAGTGACTTCCGCACAATAGGTGGTAGAAGCACCTAGAAATGCCAGACGAATACTATTTTCAGGTTTATCTATGACAATTTCTGGGCCACGAAAACCTAAAGAATTTATCGAAATACCTCCCGTTGTTTTACCTGGAATAGGAATACGCATTCCTGTTTTTTCATCTGCTTTATAAGAGCTTTCTATGCCACTGAATCCGCCATATTTTAGATAGTGGCGAACTCTGACACCTAGTTCTGCAATTGTAAATAGAATAACAAAGAGAATTAATATAATCCCGCTAATTAATAGCGTTGTCTGGCTTTTACTAAGGTTTTCAAGGCGTGACATATGCAATAATTCCTAAATAGTAGGTCGCTATAAATAAACTAATCAAGCTCAAATTCATCCTGCCAATTACCTTTATCCTCAAAAGCTGGCTGATCTTGTTTGTAGAGTACATAATCATCAACGACCAAAACATCCATCTCGGTACGCATAAAACAGCGATAACTGTCCTCTTCATTACAGACGATGGGTTCACCACGAACATTAAACGATGTATTGACGATGACTGGGCAGCCCGTTTTTTCATAGAACTTTTCTAACAATAGATGGTATCTAGGGTTAGTTTCTTTATGTACGGTCTGAATGCGTGCCGAGTTATCAACATGCGTGACAGAGGGGATTTCACTTCTAGGAATGCTTAATTTTTCTATACCAAATAATTGCTCCTGTTCAGGTGTCAGGCTGATAAGTTTGTCTTTCTTAACATCTGCAACCAGTAACATATAAGGGCTATCAGCATCTAAATCAAACCAGTCCGAAACTTTCTCGCGTAATATGGAAGGCGCAAAAGGTCTAAAACTTTCACGGTATTTGATTTTCAGGTTCATGATCGATTGCATTTTCTTGCTACGCGCATCACCAATAATACTGCGATGACCCAGTGATCTAGGGCCAAATTCCATGCGGTCGTGATGCCAGCCTATGACTTTTTCTTCAGCCAAAGCATCAGAAACAGTATCAATAAGCTCTATTTCATCAGGAATATAACGATAAACAGCATTGACTGAATCAAGGTACTTAGCGATACTGTCAGGGTTGCATTTTGGCCCTAAGTAGCCGCCTTGCATTTTATCCATCTTTGATGGATCCATCTTGCGTTGTTGCTTATTTTCTTCGTAATAGACGGCATAAGCACCACCAATCGCTCCGCCTGCATCGCCTGCCGCAGGCTGAATCCAGATATTTTTAAAGGTACCTTCTCTAAGTAATTTTCCGTTACTCACGCAGTTAAGGGCGACCCCGCCTGCCATACACAAATTATCGCTGCCAGTTTCCTGTTGTGCGTCACGAGCCATTAAACTAACCACTTCTTCAGTCACTACCTGGATAGAAGCGGCAAGATCCATTTCTACTTGCGTTACGATGCCTTCACTTTTTTTCGCAGGTGCGCCAAATAGTTTATGAAACTTTCTGCTCGTCATCGTAAGACCCGAAACATAATTGAAATATTCCATATTCAATTTATACGATCCATCTGATTTAATATCAATCAGGTGGTCTTTAATTTTATCTACGAAAATGGGTCGTCCATAAGGCGCAAGTCCCATCACTTTATATTCGCCACTATTCACTTTGAAGCCAGTATAATAGGTAAAGGCAGAATACAGCAGTCCTAAGGAATGCGGGAAGTGAATTTCCTTAAGAATTTCAATGTGATTTCCCGATCCGTAGGCAAGTGATGTTGTTGCCCATTCGCCTACACCATCAATTGTTAAAATTGCTGCTTCTTCAAAGGGCGATGGATAAAAAGCACTTGCAGCATGACTTTGATGGTGTTCGCCAAACATCATCTTAGCTGAAATTTCGTCTTTGCTTAAATCACAAATTTCAATAAAATTCCTGGCCAAGGTTTCTTTTAAGAAAAGCTTTTCTTTTAGCCATACGGGAATTGCCATAACAAAAGTACGCAATCCAAAAGGTGCCTCACTTAAATAGGTCTCAAGTAACCGTTCAAATTTAATAAATGGCTTGTCATAAAAAGCAATGTAATCAACATCTTTCATGCTGATGCCCGCTTCTTCAAGACAGTAATTGATGGCATGTTCAGGAAAACCTGGATCATGCTTTTTGCGTGTAAATCGCTCTTCCTGGGCTGCTGCAATGATGTCATCATTTTTAATCAAAGCGGCACCAGAATCATGGTAAAACGCAGATATCCCTAGTACATACATATAAAATAATCTACCTTAGAATAAAGTATAAATAAATGGGGCTACTGCAGAACCTTGCGCTAATACAATAAGTGCTCCAAGCAATAACATAATAATAATAATGGGTAACAGCCAGAATTTCTTTCTGGCTTTCATAAAGCCCCAAAGTTCTTTAAGGAATGACATAATAATTCTCTAATATTGATTTTTCATTGAACCGGGTTGTGTTTTTCGCTTAATCCAATAGCTATTTGCGTTTGCATCCAGTTTCTGATTTAGGAGATCTTTCCTGATAATACGAAAAAAGAGACCTATTGGTGCAAAAAGACCATAAAATAGTACAAAAAGGATGATTTTGGAGATAATTCCACCGATGAATTCTCCAAATTTCACCCAGACTATATAAAAATATTTTAGTAAGCGTGGGTAAATGAGTGCTGTGAGTATAAAGAACCCAGATATATATAAAGCCCAAACTCTGGCAGTTTGTAAAAATGCTTCAAGATTTAAGGATTCAGGAGTAAATGATTTATAATAGGGGTAAATTGCAATCCCCAAAAAGATCATTGCCCAGATAAGTTCAAAAGTACGTAAATCTTTATTACTTGGTACCGATTTCGTCATGGATGTAATGTTTATTATTAATATCGCTTTCTAACAACTACATTGAGTGTTAGCCTAGTTGGTTTGTGATGCTAGCTGCTTATCTTTGCCTAGATATGAAGATATCTAGTGATTCTTGCGAAAAACCGGCAAGAACATACATCACTAGATTTGAATTGACTCACCCCATAACTATTTTTCTTAAAAATAGCAGCTAAATAAACTCGAAAGTCATATACAATAATAGGTAATTTTATTCTCTAAGTCAATATGGATATTTGATATGATTCCTTATCCGAGGTTAGGGCTTTAAATTAGATTAATTTTTTATGCTTGCTAAATCACCCTTAATAAAAGGCCAAATAAAACCCATGCTAGAGATTGTGGCAGTCTAATCAGTTTAATAAATGCTATTTAATTCACATATATTCATTTTTGTTTTCCTGCCTATAACCCTCATTGGATTTTACTGGATTGGTGCTCGTGGTCATCACCGAATTGCTTTAAGCTGGCTAGTCGCGGCCTCTCTGTTTTTTTATAGTTGGTGGAATCCCGCTTATCTGGCATTATTCTTATTTTCCATCTTATTTAACTACGCTGTTGGCGTTAACCTTAGTCAGGAGCAAGACAGGCAGTTTAAGGCTAAGTTTGTGTTAGTGGCTGGAATCATCGTAAACCTTGTTTTGATCGGTTATTTTAAATATGCAAATTTTTTTGTGGACAGTATTAACGGAGCTTTCGAAACTCAATGGCATCTGCAGAAAATCATTCTTCCTCTGGCAATATCATTTTATACTTTTCAGCAAATTGCCTATTTGGTGGATGCATATCAGGGATTAACAAAAGAATACAATTTTCTCCATTACTGTTTATTTGTAACTTTTTTTCCGCAATTGATTGCAGGGCCCATCGTACATCACCGTGAAATGTTACCCCAATTTGCTGAAGAAAAAGTTTATCAGTTTAATCCGACTCATCTTGCTATAGGGCTGACAATCTTTATCATTGGCCTGTTTAAGAAAGTTATTATTGCAGATAATATCGCTGTATATGCTACGCCCGTTTTTATTGCTGCCGATGCGGGTGAGCAACTAACTTTTCTGATGGCCTGGACAGGAACCTTTGCTTATACATTGCAATTATATTTTGATTTTTCGGGTTACTCCGATATGGCAATTGGTCTGGCAAGAATGTTTGGTATCATTTTGCCACTAAATTTTAATTCACCTTACCAAGCGACTAATATCATTGATTTTTGGCGTCGCTGGCATATGACTTTATCGCGCTTTTTACGCGACTACCTTTATTTTCCCTTAGGTGGAAACCGGCAAGGCCCTATAAGACGACATGTTAATCTATTGTTAACAATGATTCTTGGCGGCTTGTGGCATGGTGCTGGGTGGACTTTTGTTATTTGGGGAGCGCTGCACGGGCTATACCTTATTATTAACCACTTATGGCGCAGTATTTGCCCTTGGTCATTTAATAATGGATGGTCTAATGCCGTTTCACGCTTGCTTACATTAATAGCCGTTATGATCGCCTGGGTCTTTTTTCGTGCTGAAACCTTTGATGGTGCGCTGACTATTATCTCTGCCATGGGAAATTTTCCAAGTACCTTTCATGGGCTACTTGGGCCTGTGGAATCTTTGCTAGCCTTTATTGGTATTCGTTTTGAAAGCAGCTATTTGAGTCTAGAACATTATAAATCTTTAGGCTGGTTTATTTTCTGGTTAGTAGTCATCTGGTTTTGGCCGAATACTCAGCAATTAATGAGTCGTTATAACCCTGTTTTACAGGAACATGTTATTTCAGATCAAAAACCTCTATTGTCCTGGGTGCAAAATATCAAGTGGCAGCTTTCAGTATTTTGGGCTATCACTATAAGTATGGTTGCTGCAGTGACGTTGTTAAGTCTCAACCAAATGAGCGAGTTTCTTTATTTCCAATTTTGATTTATCAACTATATGTCATCATCATATTTAAAGGTCTTTTCAATTGTCCTTACTGTGCTACTCCTAATTGTAGGGTCTTTCAATTTTATAGTTGATCCTTTTGATTTATTTTCCAGTGTCAAAATTAAAAATTTTAATACCGAGAAAACTGAATTTAATATGTATTTGCGCCTAGGGAAGGCGCATCAAGTGCGGTTTTTTCAGCCAGGTGGTATTATTCTTGGATCGTCACGTGCAGAATATGGTTTAGACCCGCAACATGCTGACTGGGACTCTGCAACACAGCCTGTTTATAATTTAGCATTATCTAATGGACGTATTGAAGAGACTTTCGAGTATTTAAAACACGCTTATGTGCATGGTCATCTTAAGCAAGTCGTGTTTGCCGCAGATTTTTTCATGTTTGGGGAGCAGTATAGAGTCAATACGGATTATATTGTCGAGCGACTAAGTCATACAGAGAGTGAGGGGTTTAATATGGCTTGGTTTATGGATATTATTAACTCTCTGTTTACGCTTGATGCTGTTTTAACATCTATAAATACGCTTCGGGCACAAGGTCTCGGAAAAGCTGTACTCTATCAGGCAGATGGCATGAGACGTTCAGATCAAACATGGCGACAGGTCAGAGCTAAGGGGGGGCATCATGCTGTATTTGTTGCTGATATTCGTCATGATCTGTTATTTCCAGCCGGGTTAGCCGCATTTTCATTAAGTAAGTCACCTGATAAGCCTTCACCAACATTGGATATTTTTTCAGATTTGGTACGTTTTTGCCTAGAGCATGACATTGAACTTAAAGTAATGATATCCCCTATGCATGCCTACAGACTTGAAACTTTATATCATTTTGGGTTGTGGGAGCTTTTTGAATACTGGAAGTTACGTTTAACTACGATCATAGAAAATGAAAATCAGCGTATGCCTACGGCTAAAGCAGTAAGTATTTGGGATTTCGCTATTTATAATGAAGTGACGACAGAAAAAGTACCAGGCGCGAATAACCCTGATATTCAAATGCGCTGGTATTGGGAAGGCAGCCATTATCGGCGCGAATACGGTGATAAGATATTAGAATGTGTTTTAAATAATGAATTATCACTCGCTTGTCCTTGGGGACAACAATTAAGTTCCTTTAGTATGAATGATCATCTAAGTGAGATCAGGAAAGCAGGACATCAGTATAGAGCATCACATAAAAAAGATATTAAGCTCATTCAAACATTAATCGAAAAAACAAAAGAAAGAAGGGATAAGCTTCGCCGACGGGAGGGCTGGCAGCCCTCTCTCTGGAGCGTTGGTCTTGCAGAAGAGTGAGGTTATTTATTTACCCCATCTTTCAGTTTTACTGATAATAAATTTTTTAGAAACGGGAATGAAATTAGTGTGCATTTGGCGCAGGATTTTTGTTCGTCTTCGAGGCGGGGAAATAGGTGTATAGCATAACAGGCTGAGTAACTGCTGTTGTGACGAAGAGGAACAAAAAGATAAGCTATATGTACAACTTAGGAACGTGCACGAAATAAGCTGGGCAACTAGCGTAGTATTTTTATTCGTATTCAAGGCGTATAAATAGGCGCATAGGGCAGTTACGTCACTATTTATACAGCGCAGAAGACGGATAAAAAGACAAGCAAGTTGCCCAAGTTATTTCGTGCACGTTCCTTA
>CAZLLL010000144.1:0-7278 GCA_964560255.1 uncultured Methylomonas sp. | reverse complement strand
GAACAAAAATCCTGCCCAATATTGGACGATTATTTATTTCCAGCTCCCTAATTGCGATGCCGTTCAGCCTCTTCATTCTGTCGGCTAGAAAAAGCTTCAAAACACAACTCTCGCAAAAATCAAAAGAATACTGAGTATATATACTAAAACATGCTATTCAACACGAAAAACACTCTGCGGCCTACCAAACCAACACATCCTGTCGTCGTTATTTTACCAGTCTATAGAGACGTAGAAATGACCAAACGTGCGATTCTTTCAGCGATGGATGGCGTACTCGGTGTTGTAGATGCACAGCTTTTAGCTATTAATGATGCAAGCCCTGACTCAGGTATGCAAGAAATGCTTAAAAACTGTGCACTGCAATGGCCCCATAGAGTTACTGTGTTAAAAAATAACAGCAATATGGGGTTTGTAAAAACCGTTAATCGCGGCCTTGATTATTTTGCAAAATATGATGCTGTTTTACTTAATAGTGATGTAGTCGTTGCCAATGACTGGCTAAAAAGACTTATTGCTGAGGCATACCAGAAAGAGAAAGTTGCAACAGTAACACCTTTTTCAAATAATGCGACCATCTGTAGTTTTCCATACTTTCTGCACGACAATGATTCGTTCAGTAAACTGGCAACAAGCACAATAGATCAGGTTTTCCAAGAGACTTATTTGCCCTGTATAGAGGCACCTACTGGTGTTGGTTTTTGTATGTATATACGACGGGCGATACTTGATGAAATAGGCTCGCTCAATTTTGAAAAGTTTGGCAGAGGTTATGGAGAAGAAAATGATTTATGTCAGCGTGCTATAAAAAATGGTTGGCAAAACCTTATATCACCTAATATTTATGCTCATCATGAGGGGGAAATTAGTTTTGCAGATGATAAACAGGCTTTAGTCGAAAACGCGATGCAGGTCATTGATGCATTACACCCCAATTATCATGCGGATGTACAAAAATTTATAAAGCTAGATCCCTTGAAATCAGCCCGCGTCACTCGATATATTCAGTTAGTCGCTAGCCTGAGAATTCCTAAAGTATTACATATATCGCATGGGCTAGGTGGCGGCATTACACAGCACATAGAAGAGCTAGGCTGCTATTTTTCTCAATCCATGATACAACTGGTCATGGAAGCACAAGGCAATACCAGTGAGATCACACTACGCCTAGCCATTAGTAACCACGCTGACGCATTGTTTTTTAATATGCAGAATGAATATTCAAGTGTGATAGCAATATTAAAAACAATAGATATTACTTGTGTGCATTTTCATCACACTTTAGGTCATGATCCCCTGATTTTTCAACTGCCTCGCGACCTTGGGGTTCCTCACCTAGTCACTGTCCACGATTTTTACTGGTTAGCTGGAAACCCTACTCTGACCGATGAAAATGGAAAATATCCTGGATATTATTCAGATACACTTAATAATCCACTCTACCCTCTACCTAAAGATATGAGCCTGGAATCTTTCAGAAAGCCTCTGTCTCTACTTTTTAGCACGGCTAAATCAATCATTTTTCCATCTTATTCAACAAAAAATATTTTTTGCAATATTTACCGCTTAGAAAATACGTCAGTTGCTCCTCATCTGGAAATAACACGTGAACTGGGTAAAAAGCTGATTCGCACGAAGAAGAAGAGCGACTATAGCATTGGAGTGCTAGGCGCACTGAGTAAAGAAAAAGGAGCTGATTTACTTGAACAGTTAGCAGCTATAGCACAAAGCGCAAAAATGCCTTATCACTTTAAATTACTAGGTTACGCCTATAAAAACCTAGCGAATATAGAGACCACAGGCCCTTATGAAGCCATTGAGTTAACGCAATTAATCCAGCAACATAAACTAGATATTATATTTTTTCCAGCCCAATGGCCCGAAACATATAGCTATACTCTAAGTTATGCCTTAGCCTCTGCTCTACCTATCATAGCACCTGATACAGGCGCATTTTCTGAACGCTTAAGTGGACGTGCAAGTACACTACTATTTACCCCAACTACGAGTGCAAGTGAGTTAAATCGCCATATTGAAAATTTTATAACTAATATTACAAATGGCGCCGAGATAAGCGCTAAAAAATTTGCTGATGATAATGACACCTGCCACAATTTTTATCAACAGGATTATTTGGACATTACCTCTAGCCTTTGCAAAACAAATAAACCTCAACTAGATCAATTTCAATTAGAGAATAAATGGCTAACTAAATCCAGTGCAATCGAGAAACTTGGCTGGAAAGAGCGCGTATTAGCTTACCTTTGGCAACTGTATATGCTTGATTCCTTACAATGGATAGTGCGCTTAATACCCTTTGGATCCAGACGTTTAATCAAGCGCTATTTATCTCACAAACCTTTGCACGATATAATAAAAACTTCAGATAAAGAATAAATGGCAGCTTTCATTTTCAGCCAAAAGTAGTTGACTACTTTAGGACTGACATGGTTATGACAGGAACGTGACAATACAATTTGCGCGCTTGTCTGCCATCTTTGTTGCATAGGAATGGGAATCAAATAAGTTGTGCATTCTGGCTTGTCTTTTTGCTCGCCTTCTGCGTTGCGGCAATAGTTACGTAGCTTGCTATGCGCCTATTGCCGTGCATTGAAGGCAAACAAAAATACTGCGCCATAATCAATACCTTCGCCAAAATGAAAATCAGCCCATTTTGGCAAATTTTTCAGTCTGTAAGTGTTTCATTCACATAGAGCGAAAAAGGCTACTTTGAACTTAAATCAAAATTGGCGAAGGTATTGATAATTGCACAGCTTATTTAATTCTCATTCCATAAATAGTTACGTAGCCTGCTATGCGCCTATTTATACGCCTTGAATACGAATAAAAATGCTGCGCCAGTTGCCCAACTTATTTTGTGCACGTTCCATAATTAAGCTTACAATGATCTCTCTGTATTAATAAAATCATAACCCAATAAATGACACTTACAAACAAGATCCTTACCGGCATGGGCTTAGGGCTCATTGTTGGTAGCTTAATCAACTACTTCGCAATGGAGCAGGACATTATCCAGAGCTATTTAGTCAATGGCCTATTCCATGTCATTGGCACTGCTTTTATCAAAGCGCTAAAAATGCTGGTGGTTCCTCTGGTCACATTTTCCTTGATATGTGGAGTTTGCGGAATTGGTGATGTCGGCGCATTAGGTCGCATAGGCATCAAAGCCTTTCTTTTATATATACTGACCACAGGGCTAGCCATTACACTTGCTCTAGTCGTTGCGATTACCTTAGCCCCCGGAGAGAACTTTAATCACCAGCAAAGCACAACAGAATTTATTGCCAAAGCATCTCCTCCCATTACCGATGTCTTTATCAATATCGTTCCGGGTAACCCAATAGAGGCTTTTGCACAGGGCAATATGTTACAAATCATCTTTTTTGTCATCCTCTTTGCTATCGCGATGTTAATGACTGGCGAGATCGGTCAACAGCTAGCTGAAACGGCGGAAAAATTAAATGAAGTGATGATGAAAGTTGTGACCTTGGTCATGGATGTAGCACCCGTCGGCGTATTTTGCCTGATGGCCAAAACCTTTTCTGAACAGGGACTGGCTCTAATTTTACCTATGATCGGCTATTTTTCGGTAGTCATTTTATGTTTATTACTGCATGCATTGGGTACCTTTTCTATATTACTGACCTTTTTCGCCAAATTAAATCCAATTATATTTATCAAAAAAATGCGTCCCGCGCATGTGTTTGCCTTTAGTACTGCCAGCTCTAATGCGACAATACCTGTTACCTTACAGGTATTAGAAAAACGCATAGGAGTGAGTAATTCTACCGCCGCTTTTACCGTCCCTTTTGGTGCGACTATCAATATGGATGGAACCGCTATTATGCAAGGTGTTGCGACAGTATTTATTGCCAATGTCTATCAAATTGACTTAGGGTTAACTCAATATATTACTATTGTCGGCATGTCTATTTTAGCCTCTATCGGTACAGCAGGTGTCCCCGGTGTTGGTTTAATTATGCTGGCTATGGTCTTTAATCAGGTGGGACTTCCTGTTGAAGGCATTGGCTTAATCTTAGGCGTAGACCGTTTACTGGATATGATGCGAACTGTTGTTAACATCACCGGTGATGCAACTGTCACCTGTATTGTTGCGAGAGGGGAAAATACCATAGACGACGCTGTTTTTAATGACCCTGAAGCGGGAGTTATTTCTGACGTTCAACTACCACATAAAGTAGCAACGTAAAGATAAACACACTGATGCCCTATGATCAAAATTAAAATTTCATAATGATTTTTTTATCACAATGCACCCATTGTTAATCCAAATGGTGCATTGCCGCAAAGAAGTTTTGTTGGGCTGAGGCAAGGCTTGCCCCCAACAAAATAAATCATAAGCCATAATTGTTCGTGCTCAAACCTCATCCCAGCCTTCGATTCCACGTATAATGGAACAAAAATAACTTATATGTTTAAAAGCACAAATATACCCTTTTCATCACTTTACTGATGTCTTATAAAAATTCAACCCTGTTGAAATATGGCACTCTCTCATTAGAGTTGCTCTTATAAATATTAATTAATAATCAGTACGTTATAACTTTTAGTGTACTTCGTTTTTTGAAAAAACGGATAAAACTGTATTTTACCTGGGATCTTAATAAATATATTATTTTAATCAATTTATTTTAAATAAGTTTTATTGATTGATTCATAAGAACAACTCTAATGTAAAATAGCTCTCATTTTTGATAGTAATTTAATAAATCATGGATATAGCTCAAATTGGAAACAATATACGCTATACTTGATTCAAACCCCATATAAATAATATATTGTTGAGTATATACCCTGATAGCAACATAGAATGTGACAATATAACTTGCACATTTGACGTAACCGTTCAGATATCTCTTTGTAAAAGGAGGCGACTGAACAGTTACCATTTGACTTGTCTTTTTATCCATGTTTTTTGTCGCGGAAACAGTTACGTAGCCTGCTTAGAGCAAAGCTTACGCGCCTCGAAGATAAACAATAATCCTGTGTCAAATGGCACACGTTATTTCATTCTCATTCCATAGCAGGTTCTACATGCACCCGAAACGTATCCTGTTTAAATTCCTTGGTAAAACTCGGTCATAGGGTAAATGTAAAAACATAATCTATTGAAATAAAATAATATTTTGTTTTCATGATTTAGAGTTACCAAGGAATTTAAACAGGATACCCCGAAACCTACCTAAAATACGACAACAGTTTACCGCTAAAATAATTTACTATGACGCTGGCCAAGAAATTCTCTGATACACTATTTAACTATAAGTTTTTTGAAAAATCAGAACTTAAACAAAATTAATGACTGATTTAATCAATAATCTGGTCGTTATCAGCAATAACACTTTTGCAACGTCAGAGTCAACTCACCGACACCACCATGAAATCAGTCGTGCTTTACAAAAAACAGTTGACTTCAATGAGTTAGTGCATACTTTCAGCTCAAAAATACAAAACTTAGTCCCTCATGATGGATTTAATTACACAAATCCCAAGTTAAATATCAATATCGTTAACGGCATCCAGAGTAATAATTATTGTCGATATAGGCTCACGACTAAAGATTTGGTTTTAGGTGAACTCAAATTGATGCGCCACGAACATTTTAGAAAGGCTGAAATTTATTTATTCGAAACACTGCTCTGCTATTTGATCACCCCCTTAACAAATGCGACGCTATTTAATCAAGCATTAACAATGGCGTATACTGGCTTACCTTCACAAACGAATAACAGGCCTGCTTTTAATGAATCAATTAAACGTGAAATAATGATAGCCAAACGCTATTCACTCCCACTTTCACTCATTTTTCTAGATGTCGATAATCTGAAAAATATTAATGATGCTTATAGTTATAATTGTGGTGATAAAGTATTAACCGCAATAGCAGAGTGCATTAAAGATAATATTCGTGCCTGTGATACGACCTATCGCTATAGTGGCGAAGAATTTGCTATTGTACTTAGTAATACTGATATTAAGTGGGCTGTAATATTGTCCGAAAGAATTCGAGGAAATATTGAAAACATCAACCTGACCTACCACAACAAGCAGATTAATATAACTGCAAGCCTTGGAACCAGTAGCTTATCTAATGAAGATACCGTCAATAGCTTTGTCAATAGAACTGATAGCGCTATGTACCAGGCAAAAATCAATGGAAGAAATCAGGTCGTTGTTCGCTGAAATAACGACGACAGGCAGGATTGACAACGCATCTCTAACAACTCATCCAATGAATCGAACTTCAGCCAAACTATAAAACCCCGCAAAATATTAGAGTTATTCTTGTGAATCAATAAATAAAACTTATTTAAAATCAACTGATTAACATAATATATTTGTTAAGATCCCAGGTAAAATACAGTTTTATCCGTTTTTTCAAAAAATGAAGCACACTAAAAAAATATAACATACTGATTATTAATGAATATTCACAAGAACAACTCTATTAGGGAGATGGAAACAAATAATCATCCAATATTGCTAGTCTTTTTGTCCGTCTTCTGCGTTGTAGCAACAGTTACGTAGCCAGCTATGCGCCTGTTACTACGCCTTGAATACGAACAAAAATCCTGCCCAATATTGGACGATTATTTATTTCCAGCTCCCTTATTGTATTCATTATTTAGGAAATAAAAATTAACATCCGAAAAATTCTTTACGTTTTTCTCCCTCCCCTATTGATGCTTTTTTTCACCAATGAAGCATTAACAACTTCAGCCATAACCGTTCAGATCCCCCCTTGTAAAATGGGAGTTAGGAGCCTTTTTATAATAAAACCTCCCCCTACCCCCTCCTTGATAAGGAGAGGGACTGAACGCTTCAGCCAGTTGCGCTATGTTCAATATAAGTCGTTGCTTTTTTACGCTCTAAACCAGAACGTATCCATGAAAGAACGTTGATTTTGCTAATATAACAAACTAGTACCTCAACCCTTAAATAACCGATAAAACTGGGGCGTAGGTTTTAGCCTACACTCCGAGCGGATTGATACTTTTATATTATTGGTTATTTAGGGTATGTGGTACTAGCTAATCACAAAGTGAAAAAAGATCAAAGTATGACGAATACCCGTTGTGTATAAATTTATTTGTATATTATTTAGCTTTACTTAAACTTAACCTAGAAAATAACCTGATCATTTAGCTAAATATTGATATGATATATCAAATTAATCTAATATAAGGGAGCTGGAAATAAATAATCGTCCAGTATTGGGCAGGATTTTTGTTCGTA
>CAZLLL010000143.1:0-7301 GCA_964560255.1 uncultured Methylomonas sp. | reverse complement strand
AAGCTTTAATGGTGGGCAGAAAAGATTGCCCACCCTACTTGTTTTTGTCCCTTGTCAAGTTGGTAGCCTAAATTTTCAGTTCAATAATGCTAACCGTTCAGTCCCCCTCCTTATCAAGGAGGGGTTAGGGGAGGTTTTATTAGAAAAGCTTTACTCAATCCATGTTTTGCAGAGGGGAGAGTGAATAGTTACTCCTTAGGTAACTCGCAATAAATAAACTACCTATATTGCGCAGGATTTTTGTTTGTCTTCAAGGCATAGAAATAGGCGCATAACAGGCTACGTAACTATTTCTAAGTAATCGCTCAAAAGTTATATAACATTTTTGATCCGTAAGTCCATGTATAATATGAATTCAACGCTAAAAAACTTTTGGCTATCTACTTATCACGCCGAAGACAGACAAAAAGACCCGCAAGATGGGTGGGGTATTTGTTGCGAGTTACCTTATTAGCTGTTTTGTAAATGCCTCTCACGGTTTAGCGTTTTTGCTATTCTAAAGTGCTGTACCAGCGGAATATTGGAAGGACAAACATAACTACAACAACCACATTCAAAACAGTCATTAAGATGATATTGCTCCTCCATCACATCATACTGACGCTTAGCCGCTAATAAACCCAGTTCGGAAGGATTTAAATTTATCGGGCAGGCTTGCAAGCATTGCGAGCATTTAATGCAAGGTAAAATATCACTGCGCTTAGTCGCGCGTTTATCTAAAACCAGCAATGCACCAGTCCCTTTCGTAATTGGTACATCCAGTGACCGAGTAGGCATCCCCATCATCGGGCCACCGAGAATCAGCTCAGCCTCTGCGCCAATAAATTCTGCAAATTCTAGTAAAAAATGCACCGGAGTGCCTATCGGGGCTAAGTAGTTACCCGGTTTTTTAACACCATCACCGGTGATAGTGATAATGCGCTCAATTAAACCTCGCCTAGTTGGCAGTAAGGCACCGAGTTCAGCCAGTGTCGTGACGTTAAAAATAGCCAGACCGACCTCAGAAGGCAAACCGCCTGACGGAATTTCTATATCTAATAAAGAATAAGCCAGCATTTTTTCCGCACCTTGCGGATACTTGGTTTCCACTGCCTCAATACTAATACTGCCATCATCCGGTAAATACGGTTTGATAGCCTCTAAAACATTGAGTTTATTATCTTCTATACCGATAACAGCCCTGGGGGCAGCAACTGTTTTCATCGCAATGCGAATGCCGAGCAGTAAATTATCAATTTTTTCTAGCATCACTCGGTGGTCAGTGGTCAGAAAAGGTTCGCACTCACAACCATTGACCAAGACCGTGTGAATGTTGCGGTCAGAAGGGATAGCCATTTTTACATGAGTTGGGAATGCTGCGCCTCCTAAACCGACTAACCCAGTGTTTTGCACTGCCTTAACAAGTTCTTCCCGTGACATATGCAGATAATCATCTCGCTCTCCCGTGTCGTGAACCCGTTGACCTGAGCTTAACGAAGTCAAAATGATAATGGCTAGCTGTTTGCCACCTTTTGCAGTGGGAACAATATCAATCTCCTTAACAGTACCTGTTACCGGTGCGTGGATAGGTACTGACATAAAGCCATCCGCTTCGGCAATCACCTCTCCACGAACAACATGTTGCCCCCTAAAAACGATAGCTTTAGCGGGTTTACCAATACTTTGAGCCAAAGGTACAACAATTTCTGGGGCAAAAGGTAAACGGCGCGTAACCTTAGCATTTGTTTCTTCTTTATACGCATCGGGATGAATTCCGTGCGGAAAAGACTTTTTGCCAAATAGTTTTAGTAGATTCATAAGCTATTTTTCCACTGAGTGTCAAATGTAGCGGCGACCGAATCCATTAGTCATAATAGGGCATTGAGTATAAAGTGCACTTATAGTTGTATGTTATACCATAAACTGCTTTGCTTGATTTTTTAATTGCAGAATCAATAGGGTCAGCAAATATCAATAACTCTGACCCTATTGATTTAAATTTTAGACATAAAAAAAGCCTGTAACGGAAACCGCTACAAGCTTTTAATAATCTGTGGTGCCTCGGGCCGGAATCGAACCGGCACGCCCAGAAGGCGAGGGATTTTAAGTCCCTTGCGTCTACCAATTTCGCCACCGAGGCATCTATCTCCTTAGAGAATCGACTATTATAATGATTAATTGTTGTTTGCCTAGTGATTTTTAAATTTATTAGCGTTTTTTTTATAATCTTAATTGTTTGTAAAAAAGAGATTAATTGAATAGCCCCCATATAGGCTTGATATTAGAGGGCAAAGGGGCTAGGCGGCCTAACTCAACCCATTGGTTTTTAGGGGTGTGGAAATCTGAACCTACCGAACCATGTAACTCAAACTGTTTGGCAAAATGTACAGATCGACGTATTTCATCAGGATTACTCCGTGCGGTAATAATTTCTATGCCTAGACCACCTAAATCCTTAAAAGCACCAAGAAAGCGGCGCATCCAGCTTGCAGTCAGTTTATAGCGCAAAGGATGGGCGACAACGGCAACCCCGCCTGCTAAGTTAATCCAGTGTATGACATTTTCCATGGCAACCCACTCGGTATTCACAAAAGCAGACTTACCTTGCCCCAGATAGCGATCAAAGGCAGCTTGCATAGAGTCTACATAGTTGTTTTTAACTAGGTAATTTGCAAAATGGGGGCGTGTAATCATGCCTCTGCCTGCTGCTTGCTGAACGGCCTCTAATGCGCCAGGTATATTATTTTTTTCTAATTTATAGGCGATTTTTTTTGCACGTTCTAAGCGTATGGTTTGTAATTGTTGAGTTCCAGCCAATAGCTGAGTATTTTCGGGATCAATATTTAAACCTAAAATATGAAACGTTTTTTTATTCCAGAGACAGGAAAATTCAATGCCAGGAATAAAGTCGAGTGGCTGCTGATTTGCTGCTAGTTGCGCTTCTGCCAGCCCAAAAACTGTGTCATGATCCGTCAGGGCAAGCGTGGTAACGCCCTGCTCTTTGGCGCGTAAAATAAGTTCGGTAGGGCTCAGTTCTCCATCGGAAAAACGAGAATGGCAATGTAGATCATATTTAAATTCTGTCATTGCTGGTATTCTCCATATAATTTTGCGTACAGCCCGTTTTGATTGATTAACTTATTGTGGCTGCCTTGTTCACAAATTTTGCCTTCTTCAAAGACGTAGACATGATCAGCCTGTTTAATGGCACTTAATCTATGGGCAATAATAATAGTGGTGCGTTTTCTTAGGAAATCAGCCAGCGCAAGGTGTAGTTTGCGTTCGGTTTCTGTATCTAAGGCCGAGGTTGCTTCATCAAGAACAACGATGCTGGGTTGAGCAACAACCATACGTGCTATGGCAATGCGTTGCCGTTGCCCCCCCGATAAACGCATACCATGGCGGCCAACAATGGTATCCAGTCCTTGGTCTAAAGCACTGATCGTTTCTTTTAATTGTGCTATTTCAATGGCATTCCACAATTCTTTATCTGCGACTGCCTTGCCTAAAGACAGGTTTTCACGAATCGTATCATTAAATAAGACAGGATGCTGCAGAACAGTGACGACATTTTCTCGTACGATATCAAAGCCAATGTTAGTTATCGGCACATGATCGTAATAAATCATCCCCTTTGTCGTGGGATACAAACCTATCAGGGTTTGTATCAGAGTAGATTTCCCACCACCACTAGCCCCTACCAGAGCAATTTTATCGCCTGCTTTAATGGTCAAATTAATACCCGTCAGAATTTCATCTTGCTCGCTATGATAGCTAAAATGTAAGTCTTTAATATCCACACTGACGGTTGCTTTGTTTTTAAAGGGGTTGATTAATGCTGGATAGACAGGTTCCTGCTGTAAAGCCTGCAGACGGTTAATACGTGCCAGCGCGGCTTTAGCTCCAAAAAAGGCATATTGTATACCTAATACTTCTTGAACAGGTGCCATCATAAACCACAAATATCCAAAAACTGCGAGCATTTCACCTATACTTAAATCTGAATAGAGTACCATTAACATAGCCGCAGCGCGAAAAATGTCAAAACCAAATAAGAAGATCAGGAAACTGAAACGGGTTGCGGCATCACTCTTCCAGGCAAATGCGGTTGAATGTTGCTTAACATTCGCAGCAGCAGCGATTAATTTAGAATAATAATGCGATTCTCGATTACTGACACGAATTTGTTGAATGGCTTCCAGAGTTTCTGATAAAGCTTGTTGAAAAACCCCATAAGCTGAGTTTTCTTTTGCTTTAAGCGTCTTTACTTTTTTGCCTACGCTACGCGTAAAGAAAATAACCACTGGGTTAAGTAATAGGATAAATAAACCTAATTGCCAATGCATCCACAATAATATAATACCTGTTCCGATAATGGTCAGCGTGGCGACTAATAATTTGCTGGTTGTACTGCCTATAAAAGTATCCAAAGTATCAAGGTCAGTGACTAAATGGGTGATGACCGTACCGCTTCCCAGGCTTTCATATTCAGCCATGGAAATATATTTAAGGTGATTAATTTGTTTTTTACGGATTTGAAAAATAACATCTTTAGAAATGCGTGAAAACTGGCGTGACTGAATGATATTAAAAATAATGCCAAAGACTCTGAGGCATAAACTGGTGATTAATATCACACTGATATAAAGTAATGGGGTATGCCAGTGAATAGGCGTATATTGGTTAATAGTCCTTATACTGATGCCTGGATTGTTTAATAACACTTCATCAACCAGTAAAGGCATTAAAAGAGGAACCGGGACTGTTGCCATGGTTGCTAAAATGGCGAGTAGCTGAGCGGAAATAAGCTCTTTTTTATGCTGTTTAATTATACTAAAAATATAGGACCAGCTATATAAGTCTTCTTTAGGCGGTTGTTGTTTTTGCACGATTTTGCTGGCTAATTGTAGTGGTGTAACCATTCAGATCCCTTTGTAAAATGGGAGTTGAGGAGCATTTTTCTAATAAAATCTCCCCCTAACCCCTCCTTGATAAGGAGGAAAACCGAACGGTTACGTAGTGGTTGCTATAAATTATAGCTTGAATTGCTGTCTTCGGTTGGGTGTATATTTGCAACTGAAGATTTTTTTGAATAGTTTTTGTGCTATGGAAGTATGGAATGCGGATGAGATTATATAAATTACTGTTTACGTTATTTGTCTTAGTATTTTGGGGAGTCAGTTCAGCGAATAGCCTTGATCAACAACGGCAAACTTTTTTACAGGCGGAAAGTAGGATTAGAGCAGGTTCTGATGAGGATTTTTCTGCTATTGGCAAGGAGCTGAAAGACTATGTGCTGTACCCGTACATAGAATACCAGTGGTTGAACAAGCATTTAGATCATAAAAAACAAATCCAGACCTTTTTACAAAAAAACAAGTCTTCTCGTTATGCACGTAAGTTACGTCATAAATGGTTAACTCATCTCTATAAACATCAGGACTGGAAAGATTTTGTTGCTTATTCCAAGACATCCAAAAGCAAATTTTCTCAGTGTCGATACCAGTGGGCACGTTATAAAATTAATTATAAAACCAAGGCACTCATTGCGACAAAAAAAATCTGGTTAACAGGCCGCTCTTTGCCAAAAGTATGCGACCCCTTGCTAGAAAAATTTACCCACTCTTCATTTTTAACTCAGGAACTTATTTGGCAACGATTTGAATTGGCCATAAAAGCCAGACAATTTAATTTGGCAAAGTATTTGAGTAAAAAACTAAGCAGTACTGTCGCTAAAATTAATGCTCGGCAGTGGCTTAGGCTGGCGAAACAAGTTGATTTAGTGGCTGATGACCGGTTTTTACAGGGCGTTTCGCGCGCTCAAAAAGCAAATATGTTTGTTTATGCAATGCAACGCTTAATCGGAAAAAACGTTGATATTGGCTGGGCTATCTGGGATAAAAAGAAAACGCAGTATACGTTAAGCCAAACGCAAATTAATAAACTCGAGCGTTCTATTGCTTTACAGTTGGCTTTTAAAAAATCAGAACTCGCTTATGCTCAGTTTAGTCAATTGAATAAACTAGATGCAACCACCAGAACATGGGCAGTCAGGGCAGCATTAATTGAAAACAACTGGAATCATGTACAAGATGCTTTGAATAAACTATCTACTGAGGAAAAACAGAAACAACGCTGGCAATATTGGCAGGCTAGAACTTTTATACAAACAAATCAGCAAAAAAAAGGGATTGCAATATTTTCTAAATTAGCTCAAGAGCGTAGTTATTATGGTTTTATTGCTGCAGATTATTTACATCAGGATTATCGTTTAGAAAATAAACCCATAGAAGTAAATCAACAAAAAAAAGCCGCATTATTATCGACAAACACCTTTGCAATGATGAAAGAATTCAGGTTTTTGCAACTAAATGAAGAAGCTCAGTTAAACTGGTGGGATGCTGTGCGAGGTCTTAAGAAGAGTGAATTATTAACAGCGGCTAAAATTGCACAGCAATGGAAGTGGGATAAGATAGCGATACTCACAGTGGCTAAGGCAAAATATTGGGATGATGTTGCTTTACGTTTTCCTATTAAGTATGCCGATAAAATTCAATCAAATGCCGCATTACAAGAGCTGGATCAAGCGATTATCTATGGGCTAGTACGTCGTGAGAGTATGTTTGATGCAAAGGCTCAGTCTCCGGTAGGTGCCCTGGGTCTGATGCAGGTGATGCCCAGAACCGGCAGGCAGATTGCTAGAGAACTAAAGTTTCCCTGGCGGTCTAAGTCCGTTTTATTGGAGGCTTCTGTTAATATTAAATTTGGTGCTTATTATTATAAACAAATGTTAAATAAGTTCGAAGGGCACTTTGCGTTAGCTGCTGCTGCATACAATGCAGGCCCTCATCGTGTCGTTAAATGGACTGATGTTGATAGAGATTATAGAGCCGATCTCTGGGTTGAAACAATACCTTTTAAAGAAACAAGAGCTTATGTCTCCGCCGTACTGGCCTATTCATTAATATACCAAAGCCAGTTAGGTATTGGTAATTTATTAATGTCAGATTTTATGCCTGATATTCAGGCAAAGAAATTAGTCAAAGATGATGTTTTGGCTGAAAAGAAGTAATTTTATCAATTAAAGATGGGCATCCTTCATTTATCGGTTTACACTTTGGCAGGAGTGCAATAGCTTTAGCTATTGCTGTGTACTGAAAAAGCTAAAGCTTTTTTACTCCTGCACTGATTCATACTTTAAAAGTGTAAACTATCTTTAGGGGCAAATGAAAGATGCCCAAAGATGGCTCAAGGTATAGCGTTTTAGTAAATAAGGGAGCTGGAAATAAATAATCGTCCAATATTGGGCAGGATTTTTGTTC
>CAZLLL010000142.1:0-7302 GCA_964560255.1 uncultured Methylomonas sp. | reverse complement strand
TCTGTTGTAGCCATGGGTTATTGACTGCGTATTGCCTTAGGAATGGAACAATATAAGTACTCGCCAAAAAATATTTTAACATTTTACTTGTCTTTTTTATCATCTTCGGCGTTGCATAAACAGTTACGTAACTAGCTATGCGCCTGTTTATGCGCCTTGAATATGAAAAAAAATCCTGCGTAAAATTGTTAGAATATTTATGGTCGAGTACTTAGCTCGTGCATTTGCATTGTATTTTCGTAGCTGCGAATTCATTCGCATTTTTCAAACAAATTTAGAACTCGTAAGAATGTTAAGTTAATAATGCTTGGGTACTTATGAGCCTTTTTTCACGCCTTGAAGGCGAACAAAAATTCTGCGTTAAATGCACACAACAACATTCCCATTCCTATGGGAAGTAAATCAAGCTATACTCTATTTTTTACGTTATAGATTGATGGCTAATGATTATCATTTTAATGGGTGTATCAGGTTCGGGAAAAACAACCGTCGGACAACAACTTGCTATTGACCTTGGCTGGCTTTATTTCGATGGTGATGACTTTCATAGTTTAAAAAATATTAAAAAAATGAGTGATGGCAGTGCGTTGAATGATGATGACCGCTCGGTTTGGTTAACAAAAATTAGCCAGCATATGAATACCTTGATTAATTCTGGGCAGAATGCCATCTTTTCCTGCTCGGCTCTTAAGCAGGGTTATCGCAGGCAATTGCAGTTTAATTCTGAATTGATCCAGTTCGTGTATTTGCAAGGATCGGAATCATTGATTAAAAAAAGGCTTATGGATAGGGCAGGGCACTTTATGAAAGCCGAACTACTCGCGTCTCAGTTTGAAGCCCTGGAAGAGCCGGATGATGCCATGATAGTGGGAATTGATCAGCCAGCTAAAAATATTTCAACCGAGATCCAGTTGTATTTTGGTTTATCATCTGAATAAAATTAATTATGAATTTATAATACCTTCGCCAAAATGAAAAAGTAGCTATTATTCGTGTAATTTTAACTTATAAGCAATTGATCTATATAGGTCTAAAGTTGTCTTTTTTAACCAAAATTTAAATTGGCGAAGGTATTAAATTTAAAAACAGAGTTATTACTTGAGGGTTTAATGTTTCCTGAAGGGTCACGCTGGCATCAGGATAAACTTTGGTTTACCGATCAACATGCAAGGCAAATAAAAACGGTTGACCTGAACGGAACGTCCCAATTAATTGCTGAGCTAACTGATTTACCCGGTGGCTTGGGTTGGCTTTCAGATGGACGCTTACTGGTTGTTTCAATGTGTAATCGGCAATTATTGGTTCTTGAGCAGGAAAAGCTGGAGCTTTATGCTGATTTATCGGAACTGGCATCATTTCATTGCAACGATTTGCTGGTTGATTCAGAAGGTCGATGCTATGTCGGTAATTTTGGTTATGATTTACATGCAGGTGACCCCGTATCCAGTGCAGAAATTATTTTAGTTTTAGCTAATGGGCAAGCTAAAAGGAATTATTCACACCCCTTAAAAAAACTCCCACCTACATGCATCTTATGGTAGGCTACGCAGAAACAAAACCTAAGCGATAAAGTATGGAACTCAGCGATCACGATTTACGACAACTTGATGAAGAAGTGATTAACTCACTTTTGCCCAATGTTGTCAAAAGCCTAGTGATTAAATTGTTGGCTGACCTTAAAAGCGCGCGTAAACAACTGAACCAGAATTCTCAAAATAGCTCTAGGCCGCCCAGTAGCCAATCTCCCTGGGATAAAAATCCCACTCATACCGATGACGGTGATGATGAGGAACTCGATAACGGTAGCAGTGAGCCAACGACAGAAGATGACGCTTTAAAAGCGGCGATACAAATTGATACAGAAACCTCCTCTACTGATGCCGAACCTGAAAAAGATGAAAAGGTAAGCGCCCCCGGAAAATTCATCCGACTCTTCTACGGATGAATTACCACGCAAGGCAGGAAAACAGCTAGGTGCTCAAGGTTTTGGACGTACACAAAAAATCCCCGTTCACAAGCACCAGGCACATTATCCATCACAGTGCGCCTGTTGTAGCCGAATCTTTGGCGTAGCTGAGAGCAGCATTGCTTATACGGCATTTGATACTTTAGATATTGAGTGGGAAAATCCTGAAAACCCAGGTCTTACTGTCGTTAATACGCGTCATACTTATTATGAACTTGAGAGTCAAAAGTTATCGTAACCAACTGAAATAATTGAACATTAAAAATCTTTATTATTAATGGAGAGATTTTTAATAGATTAATAATTTCAATACCTTATAGGAATTAGTGCGTTTCAAAACTACAAATTCTTTGAGAACTTTTAACTCTCCAGTTATGAAACGGAATGTTATTGCGGCCATGTTACACGCGAAGCTCCGTTTCGTTTGCCACCTGATAGTAAATTTCAAGGAGCTGACTTAAGTGAATGGCGTTTAGTCGACCCCGCTTTTGCCAGTTTAATGGTAGTGACTACTATTGACTGTGCATAATACGGTAAATACATAACTAATTGTTTAATATCATAATAATTATTGCGTCAACGGGCTTTTCTTGGTAGTAATCGCATTAACAGCTAATAGAAGTCACCACCGAACATCGAGTAATAAGAGAACGCTTTATAGAAAGAAAGTAAGGTTGTTATTCTGGTAATAATTTGGGCTCATGCCTGTAGTCCATTAATTGAAGATGGGTGGATAGGGGGATACTTCGCATAGTCACGGTTGCAGAATTTATAGAGAGTTGATTTTTTCCTATGGAATAGAAATGAACTAATGTGTGCATATGACGCAGGTATTTTGTTCGTCTTCGAGGTGTAAAAATAGGCACATAGCCAGCTACGTAACTATTTCTACAACGATGAAGACGGATAAAAAGACAAGTCAGAATGCACAAGTTATTTGATTCTCATTCCTAAGTACTTCATCATTTAAAGAATGTTACCTCTCCCGTATCCATATCATATATAGCGCCCACTATTTTTATTTCACCTGCTTGTTCCATGGCACTTAAAATCGGACTGCCCTTACGAATGTCATCAATGGTATTCCATACATTTTGTTCTGCAACCATATGCACGAATTCTTCATTCTTGCTGGTTTTAACCCCATGATACTCACTAAAATGATCAATCGCTGGTTTAATATTATCAAGCATAGGTTTAATATTACCTATCTGGACATTATCCACTGCGCCCTTAATGGCACCGCAGCGTTCATGACCCAGCACCAAAACCAGTTTTGCACCGGCGACCTTGCTGGCAAATTCCATACTACCCAGTATGTCGGTATTTTCAAAGTTGCCCGCTACACGTGCGACAAAAATATCACCTATTCCTAATTCAAACACATCTTCCACAGGGACTCTGGAATCAATACAGGACAAGACGATTGCTTTAGGGTATTGCCCCATAGCAGCGTGACGCACCAGTTCCGAGTGATCGCGGTTGGTATATTGATTGGCCACGAAACGTCGATTTCCCTCTTTCAGTAAGCGAATAACATCATCAGGTGTTAACTTATCCTGCTGTTCTTTTGTTAATATTTTACTGACCAGTGCTTCCTCATGATTCATCTTCTCTGCGGGTGAATGAGCAGTACAGGCAAATAAAGAAAACGCCAAACAGGCTATTAAAAATCGGGTTATGACTTGATTAAACATCAGATAGGTTCCTTAAATTTTTGGGAAATAGACTTAATAAAGAGTCATAGTCTAATATAAAAACGAGGCAGAGGCTTTTGTTTAATTAGATAATAATGACTTTTCCTCTGAGCACAATTATTTATCACCGCGCCAAGTATAAAATAGTTCGTAAAAAACGATGATTACAATTTATAAATCCTTCTTTGAAAAAACAGAAAATTTTGTTAGATTTAGTATAATAATGAAAACGACTTTCAATAATAAAACAATATGCAAAGATTGAAAAACATTCTTCTGGTACTGCACTCAGAACAACTGAAAATGATGTCTCTGGGCACGGTCTTATCGCTAGCTGTAAAAAATAGACGGGGGCTTTCCAATGAATAGCTTTTTTCCAGGCAGGATGGTATTACACGAAAAGTTGCAGCAACTGGCGACAGAGGCAGATCAAAGTTCATTGACGCTGGGCGATGCAATACAACGATTGGCGACGGGCGGTAATCAATACGGAGTTCCGCTACTACTGCTAGCATTGATTAATGCGATACCCGTGCCATCTTTCGGTTTGAAGTCCTTGTTGGGTGTCGTCGTTGCATTACTGGGATTACAAATGCTGCTCGGAAAACGTTCCGTCTGGTTGCCGCACTGGTTCACCCGGCTAAGTTTGCGCCCTAAACTGACCCATCGGGCAGCTAATCTGGGAGAACGTTTCCTGCCTAGGCTCGAACGTTTTGTCAAACCCCGCAATAACTGGATGAAGTACCGCCTTTGTGCTTCGTTATTGGGACTGGTTGTTTTTTTTATGGGGCTAGTCATGACATTACCCATTCCTGGAACCAAGATATTGACCTCGCCAGTCTTGCTCGCATTGAGTTTAGGTTTGATTGAACAAGATGGCTGGTTGACTCTGTTGGCTGCATTAACGAGCTTGATTGTGGTCGCATCGTATGGGGAAGCTTTTTATCTACTATACATCTGGTGGGTGGATTGAAGTGCTTGCAAAGTATTTTAAAAAAATTATTCGAAAAAACCACATTAGCACTCAACAATATTCGACTTTTCTGTTCCACAAAAAGACGTAAAGTATCTCTTCGAACACTTAAAAAATAACATCTAACCAGGAGAATATTCAGCATGCTCACGGACATGTTATCGTGTGGTTTTGTAAATGCAAAATTTATTGTAATCAAGTATAAGGCATCAACATAGATGATTGAAGTGACAGAAAACCCCTTAGAGCAAGTCTCTGAGCATGGCATACTATTGATTATTTTTTTGTACGCGATGGCTTTTGTCATCTTTGGTTTCTGGATTGAGTCACCCAGCAATATTTTTTCAGGCCTAGTCAAGATCATCACAGCCCAGGACGCTTTACTCACCGACTATATCGCTGTAGGAGGTATGGGAGCCGCATTTGTTAATGCTGGCCTGCTAACATTGTGCGCCACTTTTGTCTATTACCGCTCGCAGGCAAAAATATCTGGGGCTGCTATTGCATGCTTATTTCTGATTCTGGGTTTTGGCTTGTGCGGAAAGAATTTACTGAATATTTGGTGCATAGTATTAGGTGTATTCTTGTATGCAAAATTCAGCAAAGAAGCTTTTGCAAAGCATATCAACATCGCATTTTTCGGTGCCGCACTTGCGCCTATTTTTTCGGAAATATTGTTCAGCACAACCCTTCCAATTGAAATCCGCTTACCTTTGAGTATCTTAACCAGCCTGCTGATAGGGTTTATTCTAGTGCCAGTTGCTGGACAACTGTTCAAAGCACACATGGGATTCAACCTATACAACATGGGCTTTACAGCAGGCATCGTAGGGATCCTGGTTGTCGCATTATACAAATCTTATGGCTTTGTACCGGATCCAGTCATGGCCTGGACAACAGGAAACAATGTTTTACTCGGTTTGTTTCTCTCTGTTATCCTGGCTTCAATGATTTTGGCTGGATTTTATCTGGATAGGTCAGCCTTATCCCGCTTAAAACAGTTACTCCATCAAACAGGGCAAGCTCCCGATGACTTTGTAGCACAGTTTGGTTTGGGTTCAACATTGTTGAATATGGGGCTGAGTGGCACAGTCAGCCTGCTTTATATCCTGAGTATTGGTGGGGATCTAAATGGGCCTGTCTTGGGAGCAATTTTTACGATTGTTGGGTTTGCTGCGTTCGGCAAGCACCCCAAGAACATTGTTCCTATCATGCTTGGCGTGTTCCTGGGATCCCTTGCCAAACCGTGGAGTGCAAGCGACCCATCCATGCAGCTTATTGCTCTTTTCGGGACAACGCTAGCACCTATAGCGGGGCGATTTGGCTGGCACTGGGGAGTGTTGGCAGGATTTATACATTCGTCTGCCGCCTTGAGCGTAGGGGCTTTACATGCTGGCTTTAACTTATACAACAATGGTTTTGCTGCCGGACTCGTTGCCTCTGTCCTGGTTCCTGTGATCATGGCAATTCGAACACGTACCTAAGGAGCAAGAATTCAATAATACCAGACTCTGATTTGTTTTATGGTGCGTCTTACGAATGATAGAAACTGATATATCAACACTTTTATTTTGCAATCGTGATGGGGATGCCAACATCCGAAACATCGGCAACCGTGAACTGAAATAAGATATTTAACAACCTGAATGCCGTCCAATCCCACATGCTTTCGTTGACCCAATAGTAACGGTCCTTATAATGAGCATGCACCACATCGCCAGGGGGAGTACTATCGGATACGTTGATAGTCAATGTCTTTTGCGGATTGTCTCCGATGCTGCCGATGGATCGAGGGTCTGGAGTGACGTTAAATTCCAATTTCTGTTGTTGAGCCCCGATCCCGTTGCTCACAGTCCAGAGCATCTTAAGATAGCTGCGCAGTTCAATCGCACCGAACAACGGCATTTCACCCCCCGGATGGCCGGGGCGTATATCCACCATTACAAAGCTGTCAGGCCGGCGATTGGCAATCTCATTTAGAGCGTGAAGCTCGCCGTCCGTCAGTGTGTACGGATCATAATTGCTGATCAGGACCCTCCCTAAGGTTCGCTTCAATATCGTATAGGTGCCATCGTTGTTGAGCTGCCATCGGAATCCATCGTTGACTGCAGTTGCCAGATCGCTGGGATTTTGATCCCACGGTTCATTGAGGTTTTCCAATATAACCTGATCGAAAATCAGATTGTTCACGAATAACTGATCCTGTTTCTGCAGTGCTTCCAGGTGCATGGCGAAGCGTCGAAATGCTTTGTATTCATCTGGCCGCTCGGCGTCATTATTCATACGCTCTATAAACCGGCCACCTTTTCTATCCTCGATTACAACCGATTCCGCCATTAAGCGCATGATGAGTGCAAGGGATCTCCAGCCCTGGTAAGCAAGTTTTGCGAAGGCTCCCTCATGAAAGGGACTAACGATCCGATTGGTAAAATCCTGTCCACTGATTGGAATGATGCTGAAGGTAGGGTTTTCCGAAGCGCTGCTGGAGAAACTGACGTCGAAATCATTGAGCCCTGGCGAACTGGTGATGTTACCCCCCACATCGCCGCTGGTAGTAAAGTCAAAAGTAGCGGCGATACTCCCGGTGACGGTGAAGTGGACAGGGGACTGTTGGCTCAAACGGGCAATGTTGAGCAACAGAATTTCCTGCTCCAGATCGGCTGTCG
>CAZLLL010000141.1:0-7308 GCA_964560255.1 uncultured Methylomonas sp. | reverse complement strand
CTGATTCATACTTTAAAAGTGTAAACTACCTTTAGGGACAAATGAAAGATGCCCATTTTTAATTCCTATTCTTTAATATAACGGTTTCTTGTTCTGCTAAAATACCCCATAATTTCCCTTTAGAGAAGACAGATGGACAATACTGACCGCGAGATTATTAACACTTTGCAAGATGGCTTCCCCATCTGTACCTCCCCCTATAAACGGGTCGCAGAAGATTTAGATATCAGCGAACAAGAGTTGCTAGCACGCCTGAATAAGCTATTAGAATTAGGCACATTATCTCGCTTTGGCCCGATGTACCATGCAGAACAAATGGGTGGCGCTTTAAGCCTGGCTGCAATTAAAGCTCCAGAAAAGGACTTTGAGACCCTTAGCGAAACTATTAATGCCTTTCCCGAAGTCGCGCACAATTATGCCCGTACGCATACCCTAAATATGTGGTTTGTTCTGGCAACGGAAACACCGGAACAAATACAGCAAGTCATCAATAAAATTGAAGCAAAAACAGGACTCCCTGTTTATAATATGCCTAAGATACAAGAATACTTTGTCGGTTTAAAACTGCAAGCCTAATGAATACAATAGATCGCCAAATTATTGCCGCCACTCAGGCAGGGCTGCCTCTCTGCCCTGAGCCTTATCAAGCAATTGCAGAACAAATAGACATTAGTGCCGATGAGTTAATGCAACGTTTAAGGCGGATGCAGGAAAAGGGCATTATTCGCCGTATTGGTGCCATACCCAATCATTATAAACTCGGCTATCGACATAATGGCATGACTGTCTGGGATATAGAAGACCAGCATATTGATAAATTAGGTGCACAAATAGGCGCACTGGATTTTGTCAGTCATTGCTATCATCGCCCCCGTCACTTACCTGAATGGCGTTATAATTTATTCGCGATGATACACAGTAAAACCGAGGAAGGCGCACAACAGCAAATCAAACAAATCGCTACCCTATTAGGCTCGTTCTGTCACGCTCATGAAGTACTGTACAGTACCCGAATTTTAAAAAAAACAGGTTTAAGGATTACAGAAAAAAATGTTTCGTCTTAGTCAATTTATGCGTGAGGTGCTTCGCCCTACCCCACTCAAACCCACGCGCAAACCCGCTGCTCCGGTAGTTATCTGGAACCTGATTCGGCGCTGTAACCTCACGTGTAAACACTGCTATACTACATCAGCAGATATTGATTTCCCTAATGAACTCAGTACCGAAAGCATTTATAAAGTCATGGACGACTTAAAAGCCTTCAAAGTACCGGTGCTGATTCTTTCAGGTGGCGAGCCCTTATTACACCCGGACATTTTCAATATCTCCCAGCGTGCCAAAGAAATGGGATTTTATGTCGCACTCTCTAGCAACGGCACCTTAATTACCACCGACAATATTCAACAAATAGCCGCAATTAAATACCAGTATGTTGGCGTTAGTTTAGACGGCATCGGTGCAACACATGATGAGTTTCGCCAGCAAACAGGTTCATTTGATGCATCAATACGCGGCATACATTTATGTCGGGATCACGGTATTAAAGCAGGCATACGTTTTACTTTAACACAAGACAATGTACATGACTTCCCAGCCATGTTGCACTTAATGCAAGCCGAAGATATTGATAAATTTTACCTATCGCACCTCAATTATGGCGGTCGTGGTAATAAAAATCGCAAGCAGGATGCTATATTCAGCATGACCCGTGAGGTCATGGATTTACTGTTTGAAAAATGCCTGCAATGGGAACAACAAGGCGCAAACCGAGAAATTGTTACCGGCAATAATGATGCGGATGCGGTTTATTTCTTGCATTGGGTCAAGCGAAATTTCCCTCAGCAGGCAGAGCATATACAGGCAAAACTAACACAGTGGGGCGGCAATGCATCGGGTGTCAATGTCGCTAATATTGATAATCTAGGCAATGTCCACCCAGATACCTTTTGGTGGCATTACAATTTAGGCAATGTCCAGCAACGCCCCTTTGCAGACATTTGGCAAGATATTTCTGACCCTTTGATGGCAGGTTTAAAACAATCACCACGCCCCTTAAAAGGACGTTGTGCCGAATGTTCTTACCAAGTCATCTGTAATGGCAATACACGAGTTCGGGCACAGCAAGTTTATGGAGATGCCTGGGCTGAAGATCCGGGATGCTATTTGACTGACAGTGAAATTGCTGTAACCATTTAGTTCCTTCCTTGGCAAACAATAAAGGGGTCAGTGTTATTTATTTTTTACTCTTTCTCCACCCAACAGGTCTCCCTCTGTTCACACCAACCAAGTTATATCCTGTTAATGCTTTTATCTGAGCAATAAAACCCTCACTACCAATTGCCATACCTTTGTTTGTGGTCTTACGAATATTTTCAATCAGCTTATCATCAAGTCGTTGTTCGAATAATAATCTGTAGTTTTTTTGTCTATTTTTAGGCTTGCTTCCTAAGGATAAATACTCACTGTGCGGTGTGCATAAATCAGACTGCTTACCCAAGGCATTGACTTGATAACTAGAAAAACTATAATCAGCAGGATCTTCGACGATAGCGGCACGCACAGGATTTAATTCAATATATCTGTAAACCGCCAACAAATAATATTCAGACTGTACTAAACTTGACTTGTATCGACCTTCCCATAACGTGCCTGTTCTCTTGTAGATCTTGTTAAAGTAACTCACATACAGTCTGCCTACATCTTGCATGGTTTTACTCACAGCATTTTCACCCAGGGGTGTACATAGCAGATGAATATGGTTAGTCATCAGTACCCACGCATGAATTTGTACGTTGTGTTTTTTAGAATATTTTTTTAAACAGGTCATATAAAATACCATGTCATCTTTGCGGGTAAAGCAAGGTTGACGATTGTTGCCTCGTACAATGACGTGCTGAGGAATACCTATAGGGCTGATGCGTGGTTTTCTGGGCATATTGCTAAATTGGCAAAAGAATTGTATTCTACAGTAAAAGATAATTATTTTGATAGTTAATTAACACTGACCCCTTTATTCATAAAGTGCTAACCACTCCCGTACTGTCTGTTGCAACTGGCTTCTATCAGCGGCAGTAAACCGCTCTTCATCAAACCGATAGCGTGTATGCATTTTACTAATCTCTATTAACGGCAGATTACCGATTCGCCTTGCCCAGGCAAGCGCTGATTCATCCGCTAAGCGGGCATCATCAGTCTTTGCCAAGGCTTTTTCAATATCAAAAAGTGCTGAATCCTGACCAGGATATGTCAAAGCAGGCATATTCTGCTGCTTATTCTCCATTTGCACTAAATCCCGACGAGATACAATTAAGCGCCAAAACAACAATAGCAATAACACACCCCCAATCATCAACCATATGGGTTGTCCATTATCGTGCTCTTCTGTCATCGCCTGTTGGTAGCGCCACTGTTTATATTGGAAATATAAGCCAGAAAAAAAATCATAGACAGGCTGTAAGAACTCGGCTTGCTGCTCCTCGATATCTAGCCATTGTGCGGGCGTTGAATCAACGGCTTGCCAATAGCCATTAATATTAGCAATTGCCCAGGCATGTGCATGACGACGGCGCACAATGTACATTTGCGCAGACGCATTATATTCTCGCATAGCATAACCATTTGCTAATCGCGCAGGAATGCCGTAGCTACGTAATAAAAAAACACTGGCTACGGCAAAATATTCACAATGCCCTGCTTTTCGCCTGAGTATAAAATCAATTAAGGCTTTATCTGGATTGGACTCTTTACCTAAAAATAAACTGTAATAATAATGTTCCTGAAAATACTGCTCTATCGCCTGATAAATGGCTGTAGGTGTGTGTCGTTCCAGCTTTAAATCCTGTTTTATTGTTGCAATCCAGGCTTGATGTTGCGGTGGAATCTGCAGATCAAATTCATGCACTTCATTGACTTGCAGGCCTGTATAGTCAATCTGATAATTAATAAACCCTGGTGCCTCAGTGAGTTTAACTGCGCCTAATGGAGAATAATGTAGCGTTGCTCCTTCCAGACCAGTAATATTCACCGTCCCAGCGGGTAAGGCTAATATAGTGGTGCGTTTAAGAGCTTGAAATATTTCCAGGTGTTTTAGTTCAACCTGTTTCTCAGCAGGTGAATAATTGGGCTCTTCATTAAATACGCGCAGTGTTGCAAGCCACGATTGCCCTATATAACGATCATAACTTGCCTGCATTAGTAATAATGGCTCTTCTGCCTTTGCTCGAAATTCAATTCTATCAGATAATTTAAGCGACCCAATATCCCCGATTGAGGTCATACTTTTAAATGGATCTGTTTGCCATTCAAGCATCCATTCAACAGCCTGATTTGAGATCAGGCTATGTAAAATACGTAGCTTGTCTTGCCCTTGTAATGATAACCCAGTTGCCAGCACTATTACGCCAATCCAGATGATCACCGGACTATTTTTTGAACGTACAGTCCATAATATTGTGATAAAGCCTAGGCAGCTGAGTGCAAAATAGGAAAGAGATGCACCATTAGCAGCTCCAGCACCTAGCCAGCAAATGGCCGCAAAGGGAAGTTTAAAATCCAGTGTTGCCTGATGCTCTCTTTTACGCACTGAATAAAACAGTATCCCCAATGGCAACTGATCATTTACGTTATACAATTGCACCAGTAACACCGGTAAAAAAAATACTGGCAACCACTCCAGGATGATGAATACTGGCTGTTGCCCGATATCAGCAACAGCAAAATAGAGTAACGCGGTAATAAATAACACCAGGACAAAATCACCAACTCGGTAGAATTGTTCAACTTTCAAGGCCCAGCGCCAGCCAGTCAGTAAACTGGCTAAGATAAGGATTAATATTCCTCCAGTCACAATCCAGTTATCATTAAGCCAGCCCCAGCCGATCAGTGATAAAAGCAGTATAATCATAAGCCGGCCAGATCTTCAGCAATGCGCTGGACATCAATAAGATAAAAGTGTTCTGGTTTATTCACTAAATCCTGTTTTATTAATGTTCCATCATGGATTAAAAAAACAGCGAGTGGGATATTTTCCTTCAGCAAAGATTGAATAAAATCCTGCCGCGCCTGATCCCAATGCAAAAATACACAGAAAAGGCTACTGCATTGCTGTACATGTGCACTGACCGCCTGTTCTAGTCGTGCAAACGATTCTGCACCGCTGTACTGTACGGCGGCTAAAACTTCCTGTAAGTGTGGCATATGGTCAACACCTCGTCCAGTGGTCATGCGATAAACCTCGGCACCGACAAACATTAAATCCAGCAATGCATCGTTTTGCTGCTCACTCATTGCCAGCGAGGCAGCGACTGATACCGCCGCCTCAAACAGTTCATCGGCTAAGTGTTCGGCATCCGTATCTAGCACTAATGCTCGGCGGACAAAATATTCATCCTGATATTCTTTAACAATCAGCTTGCCATGTCGTGCCAAGCTTTTCCAGTGTATATGATTATAGGCATCGCCTTGACGGTATTCTCTTAAAGCCATAAATTCTGCTGAATCGCCAACAGAATTTGCTAAACTGATACCCCCTGCCTGATAATGACGATGGCCTGTAAAGCTTAATCGCTGCACTGGATAGCGCTTGGGCAATACCATGCAACTCTGAGGTTCAGTGACATAATAAAGCCTTCTGAATAGACCTAATAAATCAGGTTTGGCAATGTATGCACCTGCGAAGTTTAATTTACCGCGTCTAAGAGGCGTACAATTCACTTTAATCTCTTCCGCTTGTAGCCTGCCTAGAAAACGCAATGGCTGCTCCTCAATAAAAGCACCGCGACGAATCCCCAGATAACGCCGCCACAAACGAAAGCTAATACCACGTTTATACCAGGGTCTGTGTTGGCGTTTATAAAAGTGTGTCAACTCAGCGTAATCAGGAAAAATTTCTGTTAATTGTTCAATATAGCTTAAGTCACGATAGTTTTTTGCACTGCTGTTAGTGACCGCAACACTATAAATAAAAGGCTCACCCACCGTGACATAACGTGGTAAGTGCCGTTTAATGGTGGCTTTAAAGCGGTTAAAAAGACTTACAATAAAAGCAAAAACAAATACAATACTCAGAAACGTAAATAACTGATAAGTATTACTGGATTTGGTATCAACGCCAAAAACGCCTGCTATCAGCCAGACCATTAAGCATAAATGTCCAACTCGCGTAAAATGTATACGCATCCAGCGACTGACGCGGTAGACTTGCTGATAACGTTTTAACAGTATGCGCGCAAACATGACTATACGGGAATCTGCACTTGTTGCTGCACAATATCCTGCACCACAGACCTTGCATCAATTCCCGAAAAAGTACTCTGTGAATCCAGTCCTAAACGGTGAGCGATCACTGGTGCAGCTAATTCCTGAATAATATCTGGGGTAACAAATTCATGACCATCAATTAAGGCCAGTGCCTGGGCACATTTCATTAAGGTTAAAGACGCACGAGGACTTGCACCTAATTTTACATCAGTGGCCTCTCGTGTTGCAGCCACTATCGCAACGATATAACGCTGTAATTCAAGACTAATGCGCACTTGCTTGACCTGCTGCTGTAATTGCTGCAGCTCGGCTAATGAAACACAAGCCTGTAATGAGTCAATAGGATGCTGCTGACTCTGATTCTGTAAAATAGCCACTTCTTGTTCTTGCGAAACATAACCTAAACTGAATTTCATCGCAAAACGATCTAGCTGCGCTTCTGGTAAAGGATAAGTGCCGTGAAATTCCACTGGATTCTGCGTAGCGATAACAAAAAAAGGCGCGGGTAAGAGGCGAATTTCGCGCTCTATACTAACTTGATTTTCGGCCATTGCTTCGAGTAAGGCAGATTGAGTACGGGGGGAAGCGCGGTTAATTTCATCCGCTAACAGGATATGGCAAAATATCGGCCCTGGTTCAAAACGAAAGCGTTGCTGTTGTTGGTCAAAAATGGAAATACCAATGATATCCGACGGCAATAAATCAGGCGTAAACTGGATACGCTGAAAGTCAGCCTGACAGGATAGCGCCAAAGCCTTGGCTAACGTTGTTTTTCCTGTGCCAGGCACATCTTCAAGTAATACATGTCCCCCAGCACTAAAGGCGACCAGCAGCCATTGCAAGCTACGTTGTTGACCAAGGATAACTTTATTTAGATTGTCTTGTAGTTTAGCAACGGTTTGTTGCGCTTGTGCAAATGTATTCGTTGAATCAGTCATAGTAAAAGTAGCCACATCTGGGTATTTAGGGAGATGGAAACACACATCATCTAATATGGCGAGTCTTTTTGTCCGTCTTCTGCGTTGTAGCAACCGTTACGTAGCCAGCTAT
>CAZLLL010000140.1:0-7351 GCA_964560255.1 uncultured Methylomonas sp. | reverse complement strand
TGAGGAGTGGGTTACGTACCCGATGCTCATGAACAGTCAATAGAACACACCACCCGTTATTTTGGGTTTATTCGAAAGCGTTTTGTAAGGAGTGAGGAGAAAGGTGTTATTAATAGAGCGGTATGCGAAGCTAAGCCTCGTTGTGTGTTTATTGTTTTTGGCAGCATGTGGAAAGACAAAAACAGAAGATTTGCGAGTTGTTAGGCGGCATAATTATGCGCAGCAGGCGCAAAACCTATTCGCTCAGGGAAAGTATCAGCAGGCAGCAAATCTATATCAGCGTTTAGCCAAAAAACCTTCAGCGCAACAAAACATATATCGTTTGCAAGCTGCAGAGGTGCTATTAAAAATAGATAAGAGTACTAGGGCAAAGGCTTATCTAGATTTAATTTCACCTGTAAAACTCAATGTTGAACAAGGTAATCAGTTAAATTTGCTGTATGCGCAATTATATTTAAATTTAAGTAATACAGATCAGGCAATTGATCGCTGGCAGTTAATTTCTGCTGCATCTCTAAATGAGCGGCAGAAGCCTAGATATTATCAAACAGGCGCACTCGCGTATGCTTTATCTGGGGATGCTCTTAAAAGTGTGTGGCAGAGAATAGCACTTGATTCGTACCTAGATCTTGAGCAAAGCAAGGAAAATAATGTTGCGATTATAGAAGAATTAGAGTTGTTGCCTGTTGAAGAACTGGAAAATGAGTTGATCGGGCATCATGGTGAGATTTATTTGGGCTGGATTCAAATGGCGATTATAATCGTCCAGCACCCTAAAGGGACACCGGAATTTAGGGTGGCTTTAGATGCATGGGGGCAACAAAATTCTCAACACCCCGGACAGGCATTAATCCGTTCAGGCTATTTTATGCCGGCTAGTATCGCCTTGGGGGATATTAGCAATATTGCCGTACTATTGCCTGAATCAGGGCCCTATAAAAACTATGCTAATGCTATAAAAGCAGGATTTCTAGCTGCTTATCGTAGGCACGAGCAAGATGCTCTACAACCCGATATTCAGTTCTATGACACTCGGAGGCTGGCAATTGTGCCCCTATATCAACAGGTGGTTTCTCAAGGCGCTCAATTAGTCATTGGGCCACTGAATAAAAAACGTGTTGTTGAATTAGCAGAAAGTACAGACTTGACCGCTCCGGTGCTAGCTTTAAACTATATTGAAGGTCTGGTAAAAGAGAATTTATATCAGTTTGCCTTGAGCCCTATTGATGAAGTAAATCAAGTTGTTAAGCAGGCATGGCTTGAAGGGCATAGGAATGCCATTGTTCTTGCTCCTGAATCAGTGGAGGGAGAGCGCTTAAGTCATTATTTTCAAAATGCTTGGGAGGCGTTGTCGGGGCATGTTTTAGCGGTGCAAACATTTAAGCGGGGTGAGAAAGATTTTAGCCTGCCTGTTAGGCAATTGCTTAATATAAATGAAAGTCAGTCCCGGTTTAAAAAGTTAAAAAAAGTGATTGGTTATGTCGAATACAACCCACGCAGACGTAGAGATGTTGATGTTATATTTATTGTTGCAAGCAGCTCAGTGGCGCGTTTAATTAACCCGCAGTTTTACCATAATAGGGCTAGATCAGTCGCTGTCTATGGTTTATCAAGAATATACTCTGGACGAGATAGACCTAAACAGGATATAGACCTTGAAAATGTCAGTTTTTGTAGTATTCCCTGGTTGTTTGAGCAGGCTTATCAGGGAGATTTTGATAAGCAGGCTCTGCATGATGTCTGGGGATCTTATTCTGATAAATTATTGAGTTTGGTTGCTTTTGGCATAGATGCTTATAATGTACTTCCTTATCTAAATGATTTGGCATTAACGCCACATTATGGTGCAACGGGTGAATTAATATTAAATGAGTATAATCGTATCGAACGTCATCTAGTGTGTGCAAAATTTAATAATGGTAAAACTATTTTGTATGAAGCTCTGCCAGAAGTATCAGAGAAACAAGGGAATGATACGAGGCCTATACCTGAATGGTGATTTTTAAACGTGTAGAGAAGTGCTCTGAAGAGCTAAGTCGAATACAAAAAGGGGCGCAATATGAAGATTTAGCGTTACAGTTCCTTATTGAGCGTGGATTGATTCTAGTGACACGTAATTATCGTTGTCAATGTGGAGAACTGGATTTAATTATGCAAGATAAAGGTGCTCTTATTGTTGTGGAAGTGCGCTACAGAAAAAACAACCGTTACGGTAGTGCTTTAGAGAGCGTTACCAAGACTAAACAAGCACGCATTGTTGCCGCAACCAAAAGCTATATAGTAGCAAACAAAATTGATCAGCCTATACGCTTTGATGTGGTCGCAATAACAGGGGCTACTCGCCCTGAGTGGATAAAAAACGCATTTTAAAATGAGCCTGCAGAATAATATAAAACATCAAATTACTGAAAGCATTCAGACGCAACAGCTAGTGATGGATGAAACAGCTGAACTGGTTGAGTTTGCTGCGCAGCAAATTGTTAATGCATTACTTGCCGATAGAAAGGTGCTGACATGTGGAAATGCAGCAGCGGTATCAAACGCGCAATATTTTACCTCGATGATGATTAATCGCTATCAGCGTGAGCGGCCTTCTTTGCCCGCTATTTCACTGGTAAATGATGTGCAAATGCTAACATCAATAGCAAGTACACAGCATTATGATGACATTTTTGCAAAACAGTTACGTGCTTTGGGGCAGTCATCTGATGTATTATTGATTTACAATACAGAAGGAAGTGAGTTAAACTTAGTAAATCTAATAAATGCAGCGCATGATAAGCAAGTATCTGTGATATTATTAACGGGTGAAAATGAATTGACTTTGCCGATGTTACTGAATGAGCTGGATATAGGTATTAGTGTGCCAAGTCAGTCTGCGCAGAGAATACAGGAAGCTCACCTACTGATTACCCACTGTATATGTGATTTGATAGATAGTCAGTTATTCGGTAATCAATTGATATGAAACAAAGCTTAATAGTGTTGTGTGTTTTAATGCTGACTGCCTGTAGTAGTATAGGCAGCAATCTGGCTGAATTGACGGGGCTTTCTTATCTGCACGACAGGCGTGATAGCGCGGCTATTGCTACCGATGAACGCATAGAAGATAGTGCTATAATAGAACTGCATCAGCTAGGCGATGTAAAAGAACAGGCTCACTTTAATATCACGTCTTATAATGCTAAGGTATTAGTGACAGGTGAAGCAAGAACCGCAACAGTTCGTGAAAAAATTATTTCTCATATCAGAATTATTTCTGGTGTAAAATTAGTGCATAATGAATTGGTAATCGCGCCGTTATCTACCATAAAATCACGTAGCGAAGATGCTCTAATAACAATTAAAGTTAAGCAGGCGTTATCTGAAATTGATGATATGCCTGGGTTTGATGCAACAAGAGTTAAGGTTGTTAGTGAAAATAAAGTCGTGTATTTGATGGGAATTGTGCACGAAGAGGAAGGCATGACAGCAGCAAAAAGAGTGCAAAAAATTGATGGAGTAGAGAAAATAATTGCAGTCTTTGAATTCATAAAATACGACAATAATAAATAAAAGGAAAGGGAGCTTTTCTTTTATTGCCTGGTTTTTTATTTAAAGGGTTAAATGCTTAACCTTAGGGAGCTGGAAATAAATAATCGTCCAATATTGGGCAGGATTTTTGTTCGTATTCAAGGCGTAGTAACAGGCGCATAGCTGGCTACGTAACGGTTGCTACAACGCAGAAGACGGACAAAAAGACTCGCAATATTGGATGATTATTTGTTTCCAGCTCCCTTAGGTAAGTAATCTTACTCTTTGTTAATGAAGGTAATAAATAAATAAATTAGGTAAAGCAGGATTAAGCAATGCTTAAATAAGGGATGCGTGTAGAACTGGAAAGAATATTTAAAGATTGACATAAGGCTGCTTTCTGTTTTAAAGTTCTGTCCGCATAAAAATAAAAGTTAAGTAATAAAATTATAACTAAAACCGGAGTATATAACATGGCAACACCATTAATTCAAATGGCATTAGATTCATTAGATTTCGACGCAACTGTAGCACTTGCAGAGCAGGTCGCTGATTCTGTTGATATCTTCGAGATCGGTACACCATGTATCAAACACAATGGTATCAACTTAGTAAATGAATTAAGATCAAGATTCCCTAATCATTTACTTTTAGTTGACCTTAAAACAATGGATGCGGGCGCATATGAGTCAGCTCCTTTTTATGAAGCAGGTGCAGATATCTGTACTGTACTTGGTGTTTCAGGCTTAGCGACTTGTGCTGGTGTCGTGAGTGCTGCAAACGCATGTGGTGCAGAAGCGCAAATTGATTTAATCAATGTAAGTGATAAAGCAGCCTGTGCTCAGGCATGTGCAGAAGCGGGGGCACAAATCGTTGGTGTTCATACTGGACTAGATGCACAAGCAGCTGGTGACACACCATTCGATGATTTAGCAATGATTGCAAACCTAGGTCTAGATGTTCGTGTTTCTGTTGCGGGTGGTATTAATGCCTCAACTATTCAAGATGTCGTTCGTGCAGGTGCAGATATTGTTGTAGTTGGTGCGGCTATCTACGGTGCAGATTCTCCAGCAGACTCTGCTCGTGAGTTACGCGAATTAGTTGACGCTGCATAAAGCGGAGTATCACTATGAGGCAACAAGAACACCAGAAGTTGGTCATCAATAAGATTTCAGAAATTCTTGATGTAACTGATCTTGCATATGCAGAACAAATGACAGAAATGTTTGACGGTGCCAAACGGATATTTATTTCCGGTGCTGGACGATCTAAACTCGTAGGGAACTTTCTAGGCATGCGTTTAATGCACAGTGGGTATGATGTCAGCATGGTTGGAGAAATTGTCACTCCAAGCATTAAAAAGGGTGATTTATTAATCATCATTTCGGGCTCAGGGGAGACTGAACAATTAATAGCATTCACTAATAAAGCGAAAAGCGTGGGTGCTAAAATTGTGCTGATTTGTTCAAAAGCTCAATCTACGATTGGCGACTTGGCTGATGGTGTCTTTCAGATTGGCACACAAGAACTGTACCAAACAGTGAAAGGTATGCCGATGGGAACAGTTTTCGAACTATCTACTTTATGCTTCCTGGAAGCGCTTGTCTCTCATTTAATCTGGGAAAAAGAAATTCCAGAAGAAAAAATGAAAGAAAGACACGCCAACATGGAATGACAAGAAACGAGTGGTTTTTGCCACTCGTTTTTTTACTGCAAGATAAGAATCACATAAATAGACATGACGAAAACTCATGTCTATTTTTCGTTTAATAATTTATAAAACTCTGGAGAACTATATGTCTTCGCGTAGAGAACTTGCGAACGCCATACGTGCTTTAAGCATGGATGCTGTTCAAAAAGCAAAATCAGGTCATCCTGGTGCACCAATGGGTATGGCAGATATCGCTGAAGTATTGTGGAATGATCATTTAAAATTTAATCCGACTAGCCCTGAGTGGGCTGATCGTGATCGTTTTGTTTTATCTAATGGTCACGGATCTATGTTACTTTATTCATTATTACATCTGACAGGTTATGACCTGCCTATGGATGAATTAAGATCATTTCGTCAACTACACTCAAAGTGTGCGGGCCACCCTGAGTATGGCTTTGCACCTGGTATCGAAACAACGACAGGTCCTCTAGGTCAAGGCATCACAAACGGTGTTGGCTTCGCGATGGCTGAAAAGCTATTAGCAGATCAATTCAATAAGCCAGGACATGACATCGTAGATCACAATACCTATGTATTTTTAGGTGATGGCTGTTTGATGGAAGGCGTTTCTCATGAAGCCTGTTCTTTGGCAGGTACATGGGGTCTTGGTAAATTAATCGCCTTCTGGGATGATAATAATATATCTATTGATGGCCATATTGATGCCTGGTATACCGATGATACAGTTAAGCGTTTTGAAGCCTATCAGTGGCATGTTATCTCTGTCGATGGTCATGATGCAGATGCAATTAATGCCGCGATAGCCGAAGCTAAAACAGTCACTGACAAACCTTCACTCATTTGCTGTAAAACAATCATTGGTTTTGGCTCACCTAATAAAAGTGGTAGCCATGATTGTCATGGTGCAGCACTGGGCGATGAAGAGGTTGCATTAACACGTAAAGAGTTAGGCTGGGAGCCTGCACCATTCGAAATTCCTGATGAAGTTTATGCAGGCTGGGATGGCAAAGAAAAAGGCGCAGCGGCTGAAAAAATCTGGGATGAAAAATTTGCAGCTTATGCAAAAGAATTTCCAGAATTAGCCGCAGAATTTACACGTCGTATGGCGAGTGACTTGCCTGCTAACTGGAAAGAAGCAACTGATGCCTTTATCGCTGAAACAAATGAAGCTGCAGCAAGCCTGGCATCACGTCAGGCATCACAAAAAACCATTGCTGCATTAGCACCTATATTACCTGAATTTTTAGGAGGCTCTGCTGATTTAACAGGGTCTAACCTAACCAGTTGCGCTAGCTTTACACATGTCGATGGTAAAAAACCGGGTAACTACATCTCTTACGGTGTACGTGAATTTGGTATGTACGCAATTATGAATGGCATGTCACTGCACGGTGGATTAATTCCATTTGGTGGAACATTCCATATGTTTTCTGACTATGCAAAAAGTGCGTTCCGCATGGCCGCATTAATGAAAATCAGGACAATCGCAGTATTAACCCATGACTCTATCGGTCAGGGTGAAGATGGGCCTACGCATCAGCCTATCGAGAACACGGCTGCAATGCGCTATATCCCTAATATAGATGTCTGGCGTCCTTCTGACTCAGTCGAGGTTGCGGTTGCATGGACTGCTGCTGTTGAACGTATGGACGGCCCATCTAGCCTAGTATTAAGTAGACAGGGTATTGCTGGGCGTAAACACGACACAGCTGATTTTGCTGCCATTCGTAAAGGAGGCTATGTCCTCTCAGAAGCAAAAGGTGATGCGGCAGTTATTATCATTGCGACGGGCTCTGAAGTCGATTTAGCAGTAAAAGCACAAAAGGCATTAGCCGCTGACGGAGTTAATGCGCGTGTTGTTTCTATGCCATCGACGAATGTGTTTGATCGTCAGGAGCAGGCATATAAAGATAGTGTTTTGACTCCAGGTGTTAAGCGTGTTGCAGTAGAGGCGGGAGTTACTGACTTCTGGCGTAAATATGTTGGTCTGGATGGCGCTGTTGTTGGTATTGATACCTTTGGTGAATCTGCGCCAGGTGGTGTAGTAATGGAGCACTTCGGTTTTACAGCTGATAACGTAGTTAAGACTGTAAAAAGCGTTTTGTAGTCTAAGGGAGCTGGAAATAAATAATCGTCCAATATTGGGCAGGATTTTTGTTCGTA
>CAZLLL010000139.1:0-7367 GCA_964560255.1 uncultured Methylomonas sp. | reverse complement strand
GTAGCTTCCTCTCCAATACCTGACGTGTCTTTCAGTAACTTTTTAAACACCGGATCATCTACCTGATTACCGATATTCTCCATCGCATCAATCAATGTTCCTTCCGTATAATAGGTAGGCGGTCGGGTTATTTTCTGTTCTATCTCTGTTTTTATGACCGTGAATAAATCGCCTTTAGACAAGGCAGGTAGCTCAGCCTCTACTGCCGTTTTTTCCTGTGAAATATTTTCAACGACTTTCCAGCCCGGCATCCGGCTTACTCGCCCATTGGCAACAAAGATAAGCGAATTCACATCGAGTTCAATATGGGTTTGATCAGATTCCTGGGGCGGATAAAACTGCATGAGATAACGTCGGCATATTAGGTCATAAATTTGTTTTTCTTTGCTACTCATCCGGCCTGTGTCTATTTTCACTGACGTAGGAATAATCGCATGATGAGCTGATATTTTTGTATCGTTCCAGCATTTTGATTTTATGCCTGCATCAGCCTGCTTTGTTATTTCCGAATAAAGCGTCTGTTGGCCCAGAGATTTAATAATAATAGTCGCTTCCTGAAACTGAGATTCAGGTAAATAAGTACAGTTTGTTCTTGGATAACTTGTCACCTTGTATTTTTCGTACAGTGATTGCGCAATATCAAGCACCTCCTGAGCCCCCATGCCAAAAAGCCTGGATGCCTGCTTTTGTAAGGCAGATAACTTATAAGGCAAAGGAGCTTGTTCTTTTATACGGCGAGTCTCTGCCACTCTCACTCGCGCGTGTTGATTTAAACATTGCTCTGTCACAGACTGAGCCAAAGAGTGACTGATACAGCGGCCCTCCGTGTCACAACTTTTTTCATCAGGTCGCCATTTTCCCTGAAAACTGACCATCTCCTTTGAAAAATCAGCGATCACATTAAAATAGGGGGAGGGCTGAAACCCCTCGATGAGGCGGTCACGCTCCACGACCAGGTTCAGAGTCGGTGTTTGCACCCTGCCTACCGACATCACCCCTTCAATTCCTGACGACTGGGCTAACAGCGTGTATAAGCGAGAGTAACTCATACCGACTAGCCAGTCGGCTTTAGAACGCGCAACAGCGGCATGGTAGAGTGGTAGTGTCTGCTTTCCGGGCAATGTATTATCCAGTGCTTTTTTGATACTGACCTGATCCAGTGCCGATAACCAGAGTCTTGTTACCTCTCCATGCCAGTTTCCTTTCTCCATGACTTCTCTGGCAATCGCCTCACCTTCTCTGTCTGCATCCGTTGAAATGACAATCCGGTTTACTTTGCTAAAAAGCGAAACAATGATGTTATATTGTTTTTTTGCGTCTTTACGCACCTTCCAGACCCATTTATCAGGCACAATAGGTAACGAATCAAGTCGCCACTGCTTGAGAGAGGGGTCATAATCATCCGGTGTGGCCATTTCCAGTAAATGCCCAAAGCACCAGGTTACCAGTACATTTTGTCCTTCATAATAGCCGTTTTGACGCTGATTTGCACCGAGTACCTGCGCTATATCTTTAGCCTGGCTCGGTTTTTCACATAAATACAAGTCTGTCACTGGCGCTTTTTAGGTCAACGAAGAAAACTAAAAAAGCGGCGAGTTTTCTTCACGCCATTCATTTCTATCTGACTCAGACTGTCAATCCTCTGTCTCATACCCGCCTTATTCAGTAGTGGTAATGCTCTTTTAGCACAATCAAGGATTGTGTCTAACGTTCCACTTTGATTTTGCACGATCAACTCACTCATTCTGCATCCTCTTCAAGTCAAAAACAAAAATAATAATGAATACGTCTCATTTATACTGCTCTATCAGATTTTCAATATTCTCTTTAACGCCCGCAGGATCATGAATATTAAAAAACCGAATATCAATACCATCAGAACCTGAGGATGCAAACTCCAGTGTCCCTATTCTTAAAAATCTGTCAGTGATACTGCGCTTCAAGCCAATAGTCTTTATTTCTGAAAACCGGAGATTGATGATATCCTGTGCAATGATGCCTTTTTTTAACGCCACACCTCTATTATCAATGATTAACGTGATTGAAAAATAAGCATACAGAGGACAGAAAACATTATAAACAAGTATGGCCAGACCAACCATCTGACTGACTTTTATTAATAATGCAGCATCAATGAATCCAGGCAATGAGCGAATTTCAAATGCCGAAAAAATGAGCACCCAGGTGTCTTGTGGAATAAGAAAAAAGACCAGCCCCACAACGGATAACGGAATATATAATAAAAACACACGCATCGCCGGGTGATAAACCTCTCTTACAGCATCCGTTATATTTTCTTGGTCGGGTGCGGTTGGCCTATCATCAGCCGCCTGATCTGAATTTTCGTTTTCGACAGGGATCGCTATTGAATCTACAGCACGAGATTTTCTAATAATAACAAAGCTATCTTCAATTTCATTTTCGTCACTTTCATCAGAATGATCAGATTCATCAATATATTTTTCAACCTGATAATGATGGCCTGACTCTTGATGTAATAAATCACGCAACCGTGCAGCAGAATCAAAATCACAAAATGGCAGCTGATTCAAATTAAAAATTATTTCGTCATTTTCTATCATCGACATACTCCCAATATGCACGTCTTTATTAAAATTTATTGAACACTGTATCCAGTCAAATCAATTGATAATGAAGTCTCGTTGATATTAAATTGCCCTTCACCACTTATCATTCCAACCCCTCTTGATAATAAGTAAGTTATTGTTCTATTTTGTGTTTCTACTTCACCTGTCAGGCTTATAAAGCCTCCATTTATTTCATTTACTAATACGACAATATTAAAATAATTCACTCCACCAACTCTCGCTGATTCCATTTTTCCTGCCACGATCCAGCGCGATTCAAAATCAATACTTTCACCAAAATTTCGTATATCAACGATAGGTTGCCTCAATTCCACACTCATTGTCAGTTGTGTATTCGGGTGGATACTTGAAGCAATGATAGTCCCCACTGGAATTAAGTGCAGGTCTTCCCGTGAAGGCGGCCAGTGAGTGGGCTGTACGGGGCTGTTTTCTATCGTTGACAGTATTTCTACTGTATCGTTTAAATTAAACTGGGCATTATCTATCAATTGTTTGAAATAAACTTCCGTTGTTTTTGTTCCCAGTCCAATACTGCCCGATAGAATCAAATCGTTCGATTTATATTCTGAATACTCCCCGATATCAACCCCGTTGTTCACATAATTAGCGGAAAAATTTTCATCTAACTGAACATTTGCGACATTGACGGAAATATGTGCTGGATTAAACACAATATCAGCGGGTGTAATCGTCGAATTCTGAGCTAAAACATGGCCATGATTCATTTCATACTGCCAGCTATTGCTGGAAAAGGTTCCAGCGCACGAATAAATGGGAAAAAAAGAAGGGTTCACTTCTTTCACCACTTTAATACTTGAATAACTGCTTTCTTCTTCAGAAGAGCTTTCAACGCCGTTTTCATCTGTTTCAGTCACAGTTTTATAAGCCGTAACAGCGACATAAAAGGCTTCACACGTTTCTATTTCAATTGAAAAAATACGACTGAGCCCAAGATCTACCGAATTAATAGGGCTACCACCAGGGTATGGTGCATAATACAATCTATAACCTTCCGCATCACTGACTCTATTCCATCTTATCTCAACAGACTGACCTTCCTGCTTGACAATAAATCCTGATGGCGAATTAATGGCCAATGCACTCTGACAAAAGGCGACTAATAAAATATGAAAATATATACGATACGACTGTTTATTCATGTTGGCCCCCTTTTATTTAAAATATGCCAGACAAAGAACGCACCAGACCTTCGGATAATTTAGGAATCGCTTTTTCAAATGTTAAATTAACCTGATTGGCCGTACTGACCGCACGTAATCTGTATTTTTGCCGATCAGATACTTCTGATGAGGTTTGCGTTCTGTGCCCGCCTTTTCCCTGACTAGCATTCTGTGTATTATGTTGCTGTATCGTGATGCCTTTTTTACCTTTACTCGCTATTTCAATATCTGTCACCACCATATACAAGACATCCTCAACGAACGCATCGGCAACCACTGAGCCAACACCACCAATGGCTGCCCCGGCAAGACCACCAATACCTGCCCCTCGCCAGCTTCTACCTGCCACGCCTCCCACCGATGCACCAATCACTGCACCCGATATTGCACCTCCGTAACCTGCACTTAAAATGGATTCTATTTTACGGGGATCGGTTTTTTTAACACTCAACACATTAACTCTTAACCAGTATTTCGCTAAATCCGGGTCATCAATGACGCGATACCCTTTTGCGATAAAAGCGCTTTCAAGAGGATCAAACAAATCCAGGTGCTGTCTGTCTGTTGAGTTTCGCACTTCAATAAAGATCGTTCTTTTGCTCTTTCTTACAGGATCAAGAAAGAGACTATCACTCATTTTTGTTTCAACCTCTAAATTTCTTTTAGAGATAGAGGTTTTTAAAGCACTGCACCCAGCGAGTATGGATACACAAAAGATCAGTAAAACAAGTAGTACACATTTTTTAGAGAGAGTCATCATATTTTATATCCTCTATTTTCGATTATCCGTTGAATGAAATTAATGGGCATTCGCATCAGCCAAAGCCGGATTTTTTTCTTTGAACCGAATACTGTCTATACACAGGGTGTCAATAGAGAAAAAATCAGCCGTCAAACGTATTTCTTTTTTTACCTCACCACTCGCATCACACCATGATTCTTCACGTAATCTGCCTCTGACCCATATTCTTGATCCCTTTTTTAATAATCGTGCGGCTTCGTCGGCACGTTTCCCCCAAATGCCAACAGATAACCAGAATCCACCTTGATCCTTATATTTATTTGTTTTTTGATCAAGCACTGGCCGATCAAAATAGACTCGAATATTGCATACTTTATGTGGTTTTTTTTTCTCCTCAGTGCCATTGACTATATTGACTGACGGTGTTGAACCTAAATTACCAAAACCTTCAAATTGATTGAACATAGAACCCTCTCTTTGTTAAAACGACAGAGATAAAATATAGGATTCCTTGATGCATCACCACGATAAACCCTAAACCCGTATCCAAGGGTTTATTGTTAATTGAAGAGAATTATGATATCTCCCGCTTTCAGACATATTTGTAAAAGCCGAGATCATTTCATTAATGACCCATCTCTTGATTAAGTTCTCAAATAAAGAGGGTTCCCATGTTCCTTAGGATAATTTGGAAACCCTACGTTAATAGAGTAAGATTAATTTCCGTCAAAAGTCTAAATTGTCACACCAAAGCTGGATGCCAGAGCCCCTAACCCCCCTTCAAAACCTTGTCCTACCGCTTTGAATTTCCAGTCACTATCATGACGGTACAACTCACCAAAAATCATCGCGGTTTCAATGCTGGCATCTTCTGATAAATCGTATCGTGCTATTTCATCATTACTGGCCGTATTCACAACACGCATAAAAGCATGACTGACTTGCCCAAAATTCTGATTGCGGGCTTCTGCTTCATGAATTGTTACTCCGATGACCACACGCTGAATAGCAGCAGGCACATCTGCCAGAATAATTTCTACAACCTCGTCATCCCCGTCTCCTTCGCCCGTGGTATTGTCTCCTTTATGTTCGACTGAACCACAGGCGGATTTTAAATTATTATAAAAAATGAAATTATTATCATCCGTTACTTTACCCTCACTTCCGACTAAAAATGCCACCGCATCAAGATCAAATGCTGCCCCGTCAGTCGCACGATTATCCCATCCCAAACCTAAAGTCACCTTCACTAACCCTGGTGCTTCTTTACTTAAATTAACATTTCCGCCTTTACTTAATGATACTGCCATTTTAATCACCTCAATTGTTGTTTAAACTTTGTACACTTTTATAAATAATGTTGCTGAACAGACATGACAATTTGATCCAGTTTTTTATCTTTGGTGGCATCCCCTATCGCTGAAAATTTCCAGGTATCATCATGACGATACATTTTCCCCATAATCATTGCCACAGCCCCTGCAAACTTACTATTATTGGCAATATCATACGTTGCAATAATATGATCAACTTTATCGGGAGTCCCTTCATAAATACGCACACTCGCAAATGGAATATCTTTAAAATTCTGGTTTTTATATGAATTTAAAATAAAGACAACTTGCTCCGCATTCGAATCAATGGCGGATAAGTCAATCACAACGACTTCATTATCGAGACCATCATCTCCATCTACATCGCCTTTGGTATCATCACCAGAATGTTGAATACCCCCTTTTTTAGCTTGCAACTGACCAAAATAGATCAAATCAACTAACGTTTTATCACTGCTAAATAAAGCGACCGAAAGGTCTAAATCAACAGCGACACTATTTTTACCACCGAGCAGACCTTTTTTCTCAATCGCCCCCCAGTTTGCACCAAGACATAATGCCTGTAATTTACCTCCTCCTGTTTTTTCAAGACTAATGCGCTGCCCTTTTTGTAATGAAATTGTCATTTTATTTCCTAATATTTTAAAAAAAGATAAAACCTCTTAAAACGATATGCCACAGTCAAAATAACTTGATAATTAATTGTTACAAAATATCAAATAATGAAGTGACAAAGACAGCTATAATTTATAGGAATTCTTGAGGGATCACCACGATAAACCCTAAATCAATATTCAAGGGTTTATGGTCAGGGAGGTAGTAGCAGGCTTATTTAACACATTGGAAAATGTTAGCTTAGAGAGGAGGCTTTGTTAAAATACCTATCTAGGCTAAAGGTTATAATTTATTCATGAACATTATTAAAGTAATTGACATTTTTAAATTAATATGAGTGACTTTAAGGGTAAATTAGTTTCTGTATTTATTTCTTAGAGATGTTGAGATTCGTTATTATGCCAAATATACGCCATTAAGATAGCACAAAGAGGCAAAACATAAAAACAGCTAGCCAATGGAATTGATTTTTATAAAAGATTACCACGCTGCCTGTAGGTTGCTTATTTTTGATGTAGAACTAAATAGGGTCTTAAGCTTATCAATCCTTCCGATTTTTATTCAGAAAGTGAGGTCTGAATATAATAACTATTCATATATTTTTGAATTCGTTTAATTTCCTGTATACGTAACGAAAAAGACAGGTTTAATTCAAGTGTCAGTTGATTAAATTTATTATAAAAATTACGGACTCCTTCTGGCTGCTGTAACAGAAATTCCCGCCCATCCATACTTTCAAGCATCAAATATTTTTGATTACCTCTAATCCCTTTTTTTCGCCAGCGAATATAAATAGTAGCTGAATGCACTTCCTGAATCGTTAAGTAAACTGTACGAGGTTCTGGAATAATATCCTTATAATAATTTGAAAGATCATGCATCATTT
>CAZLLL010000138.1:0-7451 GCA_964560255.1 uncultured Methylomonas sp. | reverse complement strand
ACTGCCCACCCTACTTATTTTGTAAAGGAGTTGTCCCGTATTAAGTTGGTAGCCCACTTAATGAATAAATACTGCTACTGGGCGAGATATTTACCCTATTAGTCACTTGTAAAATTGTACAAGGGTGCAACCCACCTTCCGCTATCACCAAAAATCAAAGACTTAGTATATTCTCTTACATTGAGCGGGTATGGTTTTATATTTTTCGATTAACTTTTAATTTAAAAACAAATAGTTATACTAAGTTTAGTAGATTTCAATAACTTATATAGAATCATTTAAAATCAATGTGTTACATGCCGCAAAAATACCCGATTTCTAATATTATATTTTTATTATTTATATGGATTCCCATAACACTCTAATTATTAATGTATTTTTAATATAAAAAAACAGAAAATAGACCCGCTCAATGTAAGTATTCTTTGTCATCAGATAATCAGACATTTACGTGTTTATTTTTGGTTCTGCAACAGTAAATCAATAAATTAGGGAGCAGAGAGTGGGTTGCACCTCTTGTAAAACGCCCTGTGTGCATTAAACTATAAACGCTTGAAACGGGGTAAACACTCCATCTCGCAAAGATTAGAAGCTAATTGAATGCTCTGACTTGTAGCAAATATTGATCGTGCGGACTAAAGTCCTCTCTACACCCTTCCATCAATAGAAACCACTTATTATGCTGTCTTATCTGGTCCGATTCTCTATCCGCTTTTATGGCATCGTTATTACACTTGCCCTACTTATATTGTGCTATGGCAGCTATCAATTTCTCAATGCGGGCCTGGATGTTTTTCCTGAATTTGCACCTAAACAAATTATCATCCAGACCGAATCCCCCGGTTTTTCAGCTGAACAAGTGGAAGTATTAGTCAGCCAGCGCATTGAGTCATCTATCAGTGGTCTAATAGGTTTGCAGTCTATTCGTTCAGAATCTATACAAGGTTTATCCATCGTTACAGCAATATTTGATGAACAGAGTGATATTTATCGCAATCGTCAATTAGTCACTGAACGTTTATCAAGCATCGCGACACAGCTTCCACAAGGTGTCAATCCGCCAGTGCCTGTCCCTCTAAGCTCTTCTTCCGCGACTATATTGACTATTGGCCTTAGTTCTGAAAATAAAAATCTAATGCAATTACGCGATTTAGTCGATACACGACTAGTACCACGACTATTATCAGTTTCAGGTGTCGCAGATGTCAATATTTTTGGTGGTGAAATCAGGCAAATTCAAATTCAGCTAAATCCAGAAAAGCTACATCACTTTAACCTTTCGATTGATGAAACAATTGTTGCAGCTTCCCAGCTGAGTGGTATCCAAGGGGGTGGTTTTATAGAGAATAGTAACCAACGCTTCACTCTTCAAATATCTGGTACTGCTGACACGCCCGAACAGCTGCGCCAGAGCATTATCCGCTATAGCGATGCATATACCTTATTACTCGGTGATATTGCTGATATCCAATATGCACCTGAACCCGCGATTGGCGCAGCCCAGATTATGGGGGAGTCAGGTATTGTGATGATGGTTATCGGTCAATATGGTGCCAACACCCTAAGCGTTTCCAATGCGATTGAACATGCTTTAAAAGAGTTTGAACCTTTATTTGCAGAGCAACAAATTAATTTTTATGCACATTTATTCAGGCCAGCTGATTATATTGAAACATCACTGAATAATATCTCTAGCCATTTACTATTAGGCGGCTTGTTTGTACTGATTATTTTATACTTATTTTTATATAACTTGCGTACTGCGCTTATTTCTGCATTCGCCATTCCCATTTCTCTAATCAGTGCAGTACTGGTTTTATTGGAACTGGGCATAAACCTGAATATCATGGTTTTAGGCGGATTGGCTATAGCCTTAGGTGAAGTTGTTGATGATGCTATTATTGATACCGAAAATATTTTCCGTCGCTTGCGTGAAAACAGCGCACTCACCATCCCTATTCCTACCCAGCAAGTTATCTACAATGCCTCTATGGAAGTACGTAGTTCAGTGGTTTATGCAAGCTTTATTGTCGCATTGGTTTTTGTGCCGCTATTAACCTTAGACGGTGTTGCTGGTCGCCTGTTTGCCCCCCTGGGCTATTCCTACATTCTGGCTATTTTAATGTCATTATGTGTTGCCTTAACTCTTACGCCTGCACTATGTTATGTTCTGCTAAGCAATAACATTAAAGTTAACACAATACCACCCGTTATCCGTTTTTTAAATCCACCTTATGCACGCCTGCTGCAAACTATTTCCGCTCACTTTAAACTGATTACAACGTTTTGCATTGTGATCAGTATTTTCGCATTGCTGAAGTTTTTTTCACTTGGACATAAATTCTTACCAGAATTGCGTGAAGGGCACTATATAGTCCATACCACGAGCATTCCAGGCACTTCTTTACAAGAATCTATACGCCTTGGTAAAAAGATAAGCGCACAATTTATGCAGATCCCACAAATTGAATCCGTTTCACAATGGGCAGGCAGGGCGGAGCGGGGAGCGGATACCTATGGCAGCCATTACAGCGAATATGAGGTACGCCTGAAACCACTCTCAGGTGCAGAGCAACAAGAAGTATTAGAAAAATTACGAGATATTCTGAATAGTTTTCCAGGTTTAATATTTGAAGCAAACACATTTTTGACTGAACGTGTCGATGAAACTATTTCAGGCTATACCTCGCCTGTTGTCGTTAATATTTATGGTAATGACTTAAATCAACTGGATATAAAAGCACAACAAATCGCATCACTCATGCAGACCATTCCAGGAGCCACAGATATTCAGTTACGCTCACCGCCTGGCACACCACTGATTCAGATTCAATTAAATCAACAAAAACTTAAATTTTGGGGTGTGCAGCCTAAAAAAGTGATGCAAGCAGTACAAGCCGCTTATAGTGGGTATGTTGTCGGCAAACATTTACAAGGAAACCGTCATTACAATATCACTGTCACACTCAAGCCGCAATGGCGCACTCAACCAGAACTTATCAATCAACTTCCTATTCGAACGCTCAGTGGAAAATTAATTACTCTGGGTGATATCGCCGACATAAAACATAATACAGGACGCTACAATATTCTGCACCAAAATGCTCAGCGACGGCAAAGCATTACCTGTAACGTCGCGGGGCGTGATATTGCATCCTTTATGCAAGAACTGAGACAACAAGTCAACACACAAATAAGCTTTGCAGATAATACTTACCCAGAATTTACAGGTGCCGCTGTCGAACAGGCGCAGGCCAAACAAGATTTAATTTTACATTCGCTACTGGCAAGCATAGGTGTGTTTATTTTTATCTATCTCGCTATCGGCAACTTACGCCATGCGGGAATCGCATTGCTAAATATCCCTTTTTCACTTATCGGCGGCATTGGAGCTGTTATTTTAACCAGTGCTAGCCTATCGATAGGCTCTATTATTGGCTTTATTACCTTGTTTGGTATTACTGTACGCAATAGCATTATGTTGCTATCGCATTATCAATATCTAGTGGAGCGTAAAGGGTTGCAATGGAATTTGGCAACAACGCTCAAAGGAGCTCAGGAACGATTACCGTCTATATTAATGACGGCGCTGGTGACTGCTCTGGCCATGTCTCCTATTGCTTTAAATAGTGATAATCCGGGACTAGAAATCATGGGCCCCATGGCAGCCATCATTATTGGTGGACTTGCCTCATCAACCGTTCTAAATTTACTCCTGCTACCTATCATGTTATTGCGCTTTGGAAAGTTTAAAACAGAATCTAATTCCAGAGAAGATGCATGTAATGACAAGAATGGCTTTTCACTATAGCGCAGAGGGTCAAATTTTCATAAATTATCTTTGTGACCGGCTAGATGTTTTTTTCTTTTCTTAAAAAGGTGAGGCAATAATAAATAGAGAGGCATACGCAAATAATGTGAGCGAACAAATAATAGCCAGCGAGCAAGTGCTACTATTTTTCCTGGATGATCTGGATGCTCGGGTAATAAGCCCAGAGGAACCAGATTATCCATCAACTTTTTAATAACCAGGGGGGGCTGTGTGTTTATTTGCTGTATGACTTTATCCGGAACAGGTGTTTTTAATAGTTTCTTTGTAAAGTACAAGGTATAGAATAAAGGTCGTTGTAACTGTAATTGCTTAGCCCTTTTAACTAATACATCGAAAAATGCAGAATCTTGCTGTATAAAGGTACGGATTAACATATCCTGATCTACTAAGTCCCTAAAATCACTGCCATTCAGTTCAGCATCATAGAACAAATGCACACAACTGTGCAATAACATGTCACAAGGCGATAATACCTTAAAACCAAGCTCACCAGCCTCTATTGCATCGTCCAGAAGTAACTCAGGGTTTGGCTGTAACCGGCTTGTTAAAGGCAATATAGCATGATGTATATCGACTTCAATAAAGCGATCACGATGGCGTATTGGTGGAATTTCATGCATCCAGGTTCGATAATATTGTTGATCATACTCATCAAGCTGAGCCCCCACCCAATCTTGCTCAAGAAGTTTTTTTTCTACACGCTCAATATCCCGTTTAGCGACTAAAATATCAACATCAGAAACGGCTCTCCCTTCAGACATGGGTAGTTGCAACATCATATACCCTCCTCCTTTCAAAATGATAACCTCAACATTCATCTCTGCCAGAGCGCGTTGTAAACGATTTAATTCCCACAAGGCTAATCGTATTCGATAATCAACAAGCCGCTGGTCTGCTAAAAAATGCGTTAAAACTTTTTCGGGGATTTGCTCCATCAAACCTGAATGGTCAATTATTCTACCAAAGTGTGCCAATAACTTTGAAGATCTCAAAATACGTATCAACAGCTCCCAATCTTGATTATCCAGCTTTAATATTGATGCTGGATTAACCAGGCTTTGTAAAACCAATTGCTGTGACTTTCCTGTTATTATTTTAGCCTGCATACTATTGTTCTGATATTTCATCCAGCCTTGCTATGACATCATCTAAATTGCTATATGTTAGGTCGTAACAGTGACAGGTATTCACCATATCTCTAAGCAATTTAAAGCCTGTGCTTCCCATGATTTCATAATTAAAAGAGTGGCTTGCTATTTTCAGTAATGCAGTGTGTTCGGGTAGTTGAGTCAAAACCGTTGTACTACTCACTTTATAATGAGGAAAAATCACCCATGCAGGAAGGCCTGTTTTGTCAATCTGTAAGACGCTTTCTCTTGGTGCTCTTAAATGTGCGACCGTACCTTTGCGTGTTTTTGGAAATAAAGGACCTAATACTGCATCAGGAGAAAATTCACGAATCACCTGAATGGATTCATTTTTTAATGGCGTAGGCCTTGGAATTGGAATAGCATGTCCATCAGCAGGCCGAATTAAACCAAATTCATCTGATAAAAACCGCCAACCCCTCTGCGCTAAAGCTGCACTTAGAGTACTTTTCCCTGAACCTGGTGAGGCGGGTAAGATTAAAACTTTATTGTGCTTTTCTACAACAGCCGAGTGCAACATTAGATACTGATGAGATCTGCGAGCAAAACACCAGTTGAGACCCCACTCAAAAAGTGGCATTGCATGACTTAATGGAAATGGATCAAATAAAACCCGACCATCGGCTTTAAATAATATCTGTGGATTTACCCAGCGACGATAATTTGCTGGCCTGACGAGTTCTATATTGAAGTCAGCAAAAGCATCTGAAGGCACTAATAAAAAATGTTGATAGAGTAAAGAGAACACTTTAAAGAAAGCAGCCTCCTTACAATGAAGCCTGATTATAAATGAGCCCAGATTTAAACATAAGCCCCCGTCACTTGCTCCGAACTGAATGAGCTCTTGCAATGAAAGATTACAAACTCTCACTCGCGACAGGCTTCGATCAAGCCAAGATTATCAAATTCTTTAATAAGTTGATCAAGCTGTTGCTGTACAAGCGCAGGATCTCCCAGTTCGTAGTGTACAGATATTTCATCTGCCAGCATCACCGAATTGACAGCTTGCTGCTGAATAATTTTCAATGCAGTAGCTGCCAGCTCATTGAGCAAATGAGTTGCGCCAGAAACTGTGTGATATACAATCGCATTTTCATTCCATTGTTCTATATAAAGCCCGCTCCTGTCTGAAACTTTCCAAACAACCCTTTTCATAAGAAAAAACTAGCTTAGAAAATTTATGGGGTTGGTCCACCTATAGATGCCCAACATGATTGAGTCACAAAGGGTGCTGTATCAAGTGGGCCAGCCAACCCAAGACCGGTAATATTACTGCTGTCATCGACTCTGACTAATACATAGCATTGATCTGCTGGTTGGTCTATAGGCGGTGCTATTATACAAAGTGGAGCCGCTGGAGCTCCTCTTTTTCTCCATTTTGGGGGAACATCGGTACCGACTTCTTCATAACGATCATCTCTAGACACACCATCTTGCCAATCGAAAGTCTGGTTTTGTAACAAAATATCCTCAACATAAACTCTAAATGAATTAACACCATCATCCAGTGTTCTGCAAGGTACGGCCTTGCGCAACCAAGTGTCTTGTGGATCCTGTAAAACTTGCAGTGTGTTGCTAGTTATTTGCGCTTGTGCCTGTACCTTATCTCTGCTAACACATGTACCTGTACTACTGAGCGCAAATGCAGCACCACTTTTTAATGTAAAAATGGCAGGCACCATAACCGCAGAACCTTTTAGTAATGCTCTTCTTTTTTCAGCTACGTTTGACTTACTGGATATTGAGTTTGCAGTCATTTTTTTTAATTGATCATTATCATTCATTTTACTTTCCTGCATTCCAAGAATATTTATAAAGGGCCGGGGTTATTTGTACAAACAATTTGCTTTCTAGCGGAGTATGCCAAATTTTAACTATTGTGATCATTGTACTTAGGTTTCATATCAAAGGTTAACATAAAAACATGTTATATCAAGTGGCTCAACAGTAATAATTCCCACTCAAATAACTCGCAATAAATAAACTGTTCCTTTTACGAGTCACTTAAGGGAGATGGAAACAAATAATCATCCAATATTGCGAGTCTTTTTGTCCGTCTTCTGCGTTGTAGCAACAGTTACGTAGCCAGCTATGCGCCTGTTACTACGCCTTGAATACGAACAAAAATCCTGCCCAATATTGGACGATTATTTATTTCCAGCTCCCTAATGTTATACCATTAAATTTGATCTATTTTTTGTTTTTTGTGATTTATATCTCATAATTTCTTTCCATTATAATGTAAAGACACTATCTTTTAGGTAACTTTATCAACAATCAGAATATTTGTATAGGATTTTTTGATAAAATTTATCTCTTCACCGGAAATTTATGACAGACTTGATCATCCCAAAAAGTCCAAGAAAAAATTTTTACCAACTACACCCATAAGAAAATCAGCCACCAATCTATACAATATCAAAGAACCAACATTTATAATCAACTCCAGTGCATTCACCTTTTTATTCTAA
>CAZLLL010000137.1:0-7454 GCA_964560255.1 uncultured Methylomonas sp. | reverse complement strand
TCTCTCTCTCTTTAATGTTTCTGACAACCCTATAAACTTACATAGGAATGGGAATGCACAAGTTATTTGATTCCCATTCCTTAGGAGCGTGCACGAAATAAGCTGCGCAGATTACTCGGGATTTTTATTGGTATTCAGGGTCTTAAAGACAGAATCAATAATCTGTTTCACAAAATAATTTTATCTTCCTGCGTTTAGTATGGCCAGATCTCCCTTTGATATACTTGTCAGCTGATAATTATCTGTGAACAGTACTGTTCAGGATCAAAATTGCTCTCATAGTATATAAAAATGGCAGCTGTATATATAATAACTATATATGAAAATATTAAATGTTTATTTTAAAAACATTAATTCGCTAGAAGGTGAAAATCGAATTGATTTTGATAAAGCCCCTATTGCTGATGCGGGTGTATTTGCAATCACTGGGCCTAATGGTTCGGGAAAGTCCAGTATTTTAGATGCGATTACTTTAGCTTTATATGGTGAAACTTTTCGTTTTAATAAGCCTGCTGAAAATGTAATGACTAGAAATACGGCGGGGTGTTTTGCTCAGGTCGAATTTTTAGTGAGTGGTGAAAAGTACCGTTCTAGCTGGTTAGTGAAACGCAAAGATACCTTGCCTGAAGGGGAAATATTAGCGGCACAAATGCAGTTGCTGCATATTAATGGCGAGGAAAAAATATTAGCCAGTGAAGTACATAAAGTTTTGCTGCAGAATACTGAAATAACAGGTTTGGATTTTCGCCGCTTTACGCGTTCAATCATGTTGGCACAAGGTAATTTTTCAGCCTTTTTAAATGCACTGGATACAGAACGCCTAGATATTTTAGAACGTATCGTCAGTAGTGATATTTATGCTGATTATAAACAACAGTTCGTCAGTGATAAGAAACAGACAGAGCACGCATTACAACAGTTAACAACACGCCTGACTAATAGTGCTTTGTTGACAGATGCCCAGCGTGAAGCCGCTGAACTGGATTTAGCCGATCAACAATTATCCGTTGCCGAATATAAGCAAGAAAAAATGGCCTTGTTACAACTACAAGCCGGCTTGCAGGATTTACAAAAACTTGAGAAAAGTATAAGACAGATAGAGCATCAACAAACAAAAGATCAACAGCAATTACTAGAAATTCAGGATGATTTACAGACTATTAATGAGTCTGATCAGGCGTTGGCATTTAAAGATAGTCTGCAAAGTGTAGATGAACTGACTATTGCAGCAAAACGTAGTAAACAGCAGCAAGGAATGTGTCAGCTTTCTGTGAAACAAATTGAGGATAAATTTTTAGCTGAGCAAGTGGATGAGGCTATCTTAGCTTCTCTGCCGAAACTGGATAAGCAAGCACAGCAAGAAAAGATTGATGATCTTAAGGCGCAGGCTGATCAAATGAAAGCTGAAATACAGGCTGAAGCTTCATTGATAAACGCTTTTGAAGTTCAGTTGCCAGAAAAACAGCAAACATTGAAGGTGGTAGATAGCTGGTTATCTGAGCATAAGAAAGAACATTCTCTGGTTGAAAGTATGCCTGAATTAGGGCGATTAAAAAACTTGAGAGTACGTAGTGTAGACATACAAAAACAACTTAAAGTTTTTAATAAAGCACATAAAAACAGCTCGTCAGCCTTTAAGAAAAATCAACAGCATTTAGCGTCTGTTGAGAAAGAAATTGCCAAAGGTAATAAATCTTTAGCGGGTTTGCAAAAGGAGATGGAGTTTATTGCGGATGGTCATAGTCTAGAAGAAATGGCTAATTTACAAGTAGAACAAAAAGAGCGTGTAGCTGACTTTGTGGAGTTATTAAGCCTGGCAAAAGTGCATAAAAAGTTGCTCAAAAAAGGCATTTCTAAGCGTTATGCTCATTTAGACAAAGTACAACTGAATAAACAGCTAGAAACTAAAAATAATCAAATTGAAGCGGCAGAGAATATTCAGAGTATTCTTGATAAAGCCGTTTATCAAGAGCAGTTAACCATTAAATTAACAGAGGATAGAGGTAGACTAGAATATAATTCTGCCTGCCCTTTGTGTGGATCTCTTGAACATCCCTACAGCAAAAATTTACCTGAGCTACATGATTCTAAAAAGGCTTCATCAGATCAGTTCGCGATTGTAAAAAAACTCCAGGCTGAGGCTAGGAACATTTCTCAGCAACTGGCTGCGTACACTAAAATTGAAGATAAAAATACTACGCACATCGAGGGAGTTAATCGTGTTCAGACCGAATGGTTAACATTATGTACGCGACTTAATGCCATGCGCAGCGGGTTTGGTATTGCGAGCTATAAAGCAATGGCCACTCAGATAAAAAAGGAAAAGAAAGAGCTAAATGAAATCAATTCTTTAACCCATCGTTACAGAGTAAAAAAGAAAGAGATTGCCAAATTAGAAGTATGGGTTATTAAAAAACAGGCGGCCCAAGATAAAATAAAGTCTAAGCAGGCACTGCTGAACGAAAGTGAACTCGGCCACCCTAAGGAGATGATTAATCTGGAAACTGAATTGGCAAGCAATATGCAGGCTGAAAATACTTTAACCCAAACTATGAGTGCACAATTAGCTGAGTTAGGCGAAAAATTACCTAATATCGGACGCGAAGATGCTTTATATGATTTACTGGGTAAGCGTAGACAAGATTATCAATCCTATGGTTTGCGACAGAACGCACTACAAACAGACATAGCGCAGCTGAACGAAAAAATAGCGCAGAGTAATGAGCTACTTCAAAGTCATGGACAAAAAGAAAAGGTGTTACAGCGATCAGCCCGTGAACAAGAACTCTCTCGCCTGTATTATACAAAACGGGATAAGCAGCAGGAATTAAAGGATTTAGAACAGCAAAATGTACAGTTGACATCTCAGCTAGAACAAGAAAAGACAACGCTACAGTCAGAATTACAACAATCAGGCTACGAGTCTTTGGAGAAGGTTCAGACAGCTCTTGACTTATGTGCAGGTAAACCCAAAATACAAGCGTTACAACATCAATTGCAACAAAACCTGACTAACTATCCACTTGAAATTGAAACACTGACAAAACAATTAGATGCTGAGCGAGTACATGTTTCTGGCAATGAAACATTAGAAGGAGTCGTTATTCAGCTTAGAAATAAAACAGTACAAATGGAAATTGCGACTCAAGAAGTCGTAACATTACAAAAAACACTGGCTGAGCAGCAGCAACTATTTCTGGATAATCGTCAATTGCTGCAAGATATTGAGCAACAACAAGAGATTGTTCAGCAAGGTCTGATAGCGCAACGGCAGCTAGATAACGAGCCTGAAAACGATTTTAGACGGCGTGTACAAATGAGTGTTGCTGATAAGTTGTTAACCTCCACTAACCATTTTCTGGATAAGATAAGTGGCCGATACCATATTTCCAGTGTCCACAGTGACATGGGTTTGGCGATAGAAATTACCGATAGTAAACAAAATAATAGTGGCCGTGCGGTTAAATCTCTATCGGGCGGTGAAGCTTTCGTCGTTAGCCTGGCGATGGCGCTAGGCTTGTCTGAAATTGCTAACAAAGGCAGAGCGATAGACTCGCTTTTTATAGATGAAGGTTTTGGCAACTTAGACGCAGAAACATTGTACACCGTCGTCAGTACACTGGAAGGTTTAAAAGCGCAAGGAAAAACCATCGGCATTATTTCTCATGTTGAAGGGATTAAACAGCGTATTAAAACCCAGATTGAGTTGGTTAAGTTGCCTAATGGTATGAGTCGCTTGGTATTACAGAAGGAAGAGATTAATGTCGATAAAAAGATAGCAAGCAATGCGGCTTAGAAAATTGGCTTACAATTTAAGGCTACCAACTTAGGAATGTGCACGAAATAACTTGAGCAACTTGCTTGTCTTTTTATCCGTCTTCAGCGTTGTATAAATAGTTACGTAGCTGGCTATGCGCCTATTTATACGCCTTGAATACGAATAAAAATACTGCGCCAGTTGCTCAACTTATTTCGTGCCCATTCCTTAGGGGGCTGGAAACTCACCTATTCAACACTGGTTTCTATATGTTTTTATGCAAATTTAACAGCGCATTATTCATCATTTTCATGACGACCTTAATCAATTGCAGCAGTAGCTATGCTAGCGAAACGCAATACTATCCATCTGAACAAGCCCGGCAATTACACGCTGCTTTTCTTGCCAAGGGAATAAAATATCAAGCGCGCACAGCTAATTTACTAGATAACGGGCAACCTGCCTATATCAATCAGCTGATTCTCCAGGATTCCCCGTATTTAATTCAACATGCGCATAACCCAGTACACTGGCATCCCTGGGGGAAAGATGCTTTTGCCAAAGCCAAACGCGAAAATAAACCAGTCTTTCTCTCCATTGGATACTCTACCTGCCACTGGTGCCATGTGATGGAGGAAGAGAGCTTTGATAATCCCGCCATTGCTGCTGTGTTAAACCAGTACTTTATCGCCATTAAAGTCGATAGAGAACGCCGTCCCGATATAGATGCCGTTTATATGCAGGCAGTCACACTATTAACAGGTCGAGGTGGCTGGCCTATGTCGAGTTTTTTAACCCCGGCAGGGAAAACCTTTTTAGGTGACAGTTATTTTCCACCCGAACCCTTTAAAAAATTATTACTACGTGTCAATGAAGTATGGCATCAACAACAGGCTTTAGTTTTAAAACGTGCAGATGAAGTTGCCACGGCTGTTAGCAATAGCCAACACAGCCTACAGCAAAGTCAGACGCTGGATTTAGACCTATTAGAAAAAACGGCAAAGCACTTAGTCTCGGTACAAGATAAACGCTATGGTGGCTTTGGTAAAAATATGAAGTTCCCTAATGAACCTCTGTTAATGTTCTTACTTGATGCCTATCAACGCTTTGACAATAAAAAAATCTTAACAACAGTAGAAAACAGTTTAAAGGCAATGGCTCAAGGGGGAATTTACGATCAGGTGGGAGGTGGCTTTCACCGCTATGCAACGGATCGGCAATGGCAGGTACCGCATTTTGAAAAAATGCTTTATAACCAGGCGCAACTAGCCCAGGCCTATCTTATTGCCTATCAACTGACAGGAAAAGCAGAGTATGCACGTATTGCACAACAAACGCTGGACTATGTGCTAAAGGATATGCAGGCAGATTCTGGTGGATTTTATTCCGCCACCGATGCAGATAGTAATGATAAAGAAGGTGAGTTTTTTGTTTGGACACCTGCACAAATCAAAAATAGCTTAACACCTAGGCTTGCACAACTGGCTATCGACTTATATGACGTGACAGCTAAAGGAAACTTCGAAGCGCATAATATCTTAAACTTACCCATTAGCCTTGAAGAATATGCGCATAAAAATAAACTTTCTTTACCGATATTGCTTAGCCAGGTTAAACAAATCCGGCATGAATTAAAAAACAAGCGCGAACAGCGCATCGCCCCATTACGTGATGATAAAATTGTCACTGCCTGGAATGCCATGATGCTAGAAAGTCTGGCACTTGCTGCCGAAGTATTACAACAGCCGCGCTATCTTATAGCTGCTGAAAAAACCGCCAACTGGTTATGGAAAATCAACCGCCAGACATCGGGCGAATTGTGGCGAATTCATTGGCAAGGCCGCTCTTCTGTTAGCGGCAATCAACAAGATTATGCCTATTTTGCCAGTGCCCTGATTAAATTATATGACTACACAGGTGAAGTACATTGGTTAACTAAAGCCGAACAGTTGAGTGAGCTGATGCTATCTCTGTTCTGGGATGATGCACGCGGTGGTTTTTATATGAATAGTCTGGCCGAGAATGAAGCCCTGATGGTACGCCCTAAAGATATTATGGACAATGCGCTTCCCTCGGCTAATGCTGTTGCAGTTAAGGTGTTAGCACAGTTATCCCGACGCACAGCTAACCTGCAATACCCTAATAAAGCCAGTGCAGCACTGAGTGCCTTTTCTGCACAAATCAAACAACAAGCGACCAGTTACACCGGCTTACTTACCGCAGCTGCTATGCTGAACGATGCAGAAATCGGCACGATACAATATGCAGCTAAAGGTGCCGTAACACTGCGAGCAAAACGATCCGCAGACCATCAGTTACTCATAGATATCGCAATAAAACCCGGTTGGCATATCAATTCCCACTCTCCTCGGCAAGACTATTTAATCCCGACCACAATCAGCTTGTCCGATGATCCACTTGATAATATTATCTACCCGCCTGCCGGCTTAAAAAAATTAAGCTTTGGGCAACAAGAATTAGCCCTATATGAAAATCAGTTAAAATTAACAGCAGCACTGCCCAGTGCCTATAAAAACAGACCAGTGATTACTATTCAGGCTCAGCTACAAGCCTGTGATGATAAGCATTGTTTAGCACCCGAAACTATTCGTCTAGTAGTACAGAGTAAACGATAGATCAATGGGGTCAAAGTAATTAATTTTCGGCTACCAACTTAAGACGGGACAAGCCATCATTTGTAGGGTGGGCAATCTTTTCTGCCCACCCTACAAATGATGGCTTGTCCCGTCTTAAGGGAGATGGAAACAAATAATCATCCAATATTGCGAGTCTTTTTGTCCGTCTTCTGCGTTGTAGTAACCGTTACGTAGCCAGCTATGCGCCTGTTACTACGCCTTGAATACGAACAAAAATCCTGCCCAATACTGGACGATTATTTATTTCCAGCTCCCCAATTGATTTACAAGCGCTCAACATCTGCTATTTTTAAACGCTTTATACGTTTTGCATCAGTACTGCTGCGGCCTGTAACCCTTAATTCCATCAACGGATAAACAGATAATTCTACTGGAAAATCAGCCTCTATATAAATATGAGTGTACTCGGTGAATGTATTACCACTTCTTATCACCACTTGTTTTGTATCATATTGCCATTGCAGATAATTTAAATGGCTTTTTAATGCGTCAATATCATCTGTAAAAACATGTAAATCAATATCACTCCCTTTTCGAATGCGCCCAGTACTGACTGAACCAATCAGGCGCGGTTGAAATGGAATTAAATCTTGCATAATAGCCAGTGCAGTGACTCGCATAGCAGACAACCTTTCTTGTTGATCATCCTCTAATAATTCAACTAATTTAGCGATTTCATTAGAAATTTCTCCATTTGAGGGTAAATCTTTTGGGCGATATTGCATACCTTTCATACCGGCATTCCCAAATAAGCGTTTTGCTGCCATTTTCTTGGCATCAAAATATTGAGAAACATCTTCTTCATACATTAATCTGGCCGCTTCTCTGGCCAGCATATATCTAATTTGACTATTACTTTTATGATTTCCTATTGTTTTTTTGCGCATTTATATAAGCTATTATTTAGCTAAAGATTATTAATAAGGAATGGGCATAAGTTGAGCAACTGACGCAGGATTTTTGTTCGTATTCAAGGCGCACACACGGCACATAGCGAGCTATGCGCCTGTTACCGCGCCTTGAAGGCAAACAAAAATACT
>CAZLLL010000136.1:0-7456 GCA_964560255.1 uncultured Methylomonas sp. | reverse complement strand
TTTTCCAAATTGTGGTTGCGTGCCATTTTTTGTGTCCTTGTGGGTGTCTAGGGCACCCACAAGGGGAGCCCCTACGATTTCGATGATGCCGTGAAAATGATTGGGCATGACAATATATTCGTGTACATTGGTGTTATTGTGTTGATTAGGAATATTTAACCATATTTCGTTTATCATTTCCCCTGCGACATTCAATATCATTTTATGATTCACAATTTCACCAAACAAACATGTGCGATTACCGTAGGGGCAATCCCTTGTGGTTGCCCTTTCTTGAATTGCCCTTTCTTGAATTGTCCTGTTTGAAATTCCCCCATTTGAAATTTTCCAAATTGTGGTTGCGTGCCATTTTTTGTGTCCTTGTGGGTGTCCAGGGCACCCACAAGGGGAGCCCCTACGGTTTCGATGATCAGGTGTTAGACTATTCTACTCATAATGCAATGATTCTGCGGTAGAAATCCGGGTGGCCACAATAGCGGGATAAATTGCAGACAAACAGCAAGACAGTACAGCCAACATTGAAATGTTGACTGTCGCTTGCATAGACCAGACATACTGATAGTGAAACAAAGTAAAGTGATCTAAAAACGCCACCGTCACATGCCCTAGCACCGTCCCCAGGGCTATCGCTAAAACTGCACCGACTAGCCCCACAACAAGACCTTCAACCAGTAATAAACGAACCATTTGCAGACGATCAATACCCATTGTTTTCAGTACAGACAGCTCCCTACCTCGTGAATGCACCTGGATCAAAAGTGTATTGAGAATACCTATGCAGGCGAGAAACACCGTCATGATTAAAATAAAATCAAAAATCAGAAAGTCTTTATCAATTTCCTCTTGTTGCCAGTGAGTTAAATTCCGGCCTGCTTTTGTAAAGTGATAATAAGGTTCAAGTCTATGCCGATATCTATAATTTAAATAAGGTCTGTTAATATTGGCACTGCGTACTGCGGCGAAGTCACCCAGCGATAAATCCAGATTATCAATAAATAAAGGATTACCATTAGCAAACAAAGCATAAGATTTAATATCCACATATTGACCATCTTCGGCCAGTGTGCCTAATTCATCACTAATTTCAACAATATTGAAATAATACTGCTCATTTTTAGTTTCCAGTAGTAAATAGTCTCCTTCTTCTGCACCAAATCGAGCTGCCAGTGTTCTGGAAAAAATGACTTGCTGTTTTTTAAGGGGTGGTTTGCCTATTGAATGTCTATAGTGATTATAATCTTTTGCATTCACTATTCTAAACGGCATTGCACCTTCTGCTTTGTTAGATAAACGGAATAAGTGCATTTCATAGCGCTTTAGTATTTGCTCTAAATGAGCCTCATGTAGAACGCTTGTATGATTGCGTTTATAAAAAAAATAGGGCGTGATAGCTTCAGATGACCATGCATAAATCTCATATTTTAAAGTTCGGGTAATGGCATGTAAGCTGGTTAATAAACTAAAAACCAGCACAACACCCATAATGGAAAAAACAAATTTCTCACTTGTTAAACGTATACGCCGCACTGTTAACAAGCTTTCTAATGGCAAAATGGGTTTAGTCAGTATCTCGATAAGGCGTACGCTAAAACGTAAAAAGGGTCGAGTCCACCATAAAGTTGCTATCGTTAAGATAAGTACGAAAACAGCCTCAAAAATAAAAAAATACACTACCGTCAGCCAGGATTCAAGAAAGGGTCGAATTACCAGATAACTTGCAATCAATAAGGGCGGAAATAACCAGCTAATACCGCCAAACCCAAAAGCTGACCGATTAATCTCATCAGCCACAAAACGTGGTTGCAATATTTTAGCTATTTGAAAACGATATATCTCTTTGATGGGGGCGATGACACCAAGCAATGCTACCGATATACTGACAGCGGTTATGATATACAGCTCAGAATAGGGAATACTAAAGCCTGAGATAGGCACCCGCCCAGTGGTTGAAATACCCATTTCCAACAAAAAATACGCGACGGGAAAAGCTGCCACTAAACCAATTAGCGTCCCTATCATACCTAACACAAAGGTTTCAAGAGCCAGAGACAGTGCCACATTTTTTTTATCTTCTCCTAGGCACAGTAGTAAAGCAAACTCTCTACTACGCGACTCGACTGAATAGCGCATAGTATAGAAGACAATAATTGCACCAATAAAAAAGGCCAGTAAGGAGGCCATCCTGATTGCCAGACGCATAGTCTGATAATCTTCTTCCCCTTTTGCGGTTGGCAAGGTCGCTTCGGTTAGAGCATGACTCAATTCTTGAGGTGGCACAGTGGAGCTTGCGAGGGTTCTATTGTGCTGTATTAACTTGTGGCCTTTTATTATTTGAATTTTAGTAATCGGCAAGGTCAGAATATGCTTTGTTTTAGCTTCTCCTTGTTGATTAATGATCACTTTTTGTGCAAGCTGCTCACGCTGTACAGCCGTACGTGCGGTATTTTGGTCAACGATTAATATAGCACTGACCACGCACATGCCGGTCGCAACACCGATAATCGTTGCGAAAACAACCATGCGATGATATTGCATGCTTTTCATCGCCAGGCTAAATGCCAGATAAAAGTTAAAGCGAATTTTATTTGTCACTTGCTTATCTCTCATATTTCTAATTCTAACAGGCGATCAAAGATAGGTGCTACATTTTCTGATGCTGCATTTTGCTTTAATTCGCCTATAATACTGCCGTCTTTCAAAAAACAGATTCTATCCGCCCAGGCAGCATGTTCTGGACTATGTGTGACCATGAGTACACTGGTATTTTGCTGTTTTACCGTCAATCTTAAAAGTTCCATGATTGACCTGCCAATATTTGGATTGACATTCCCGGTAGGTTCGTCCGCTAATAATAAACCTGGGTTATGCACTAATGCACGCGCTATCGAAACAAGTTGCATTTCACCGCCTGATAACTGGTAAGGGTAATGATTCTTGCGTTTTTGCAATCCTACTGTGTGTAAAATTTTATCAACTCGACTTTCATGATCCTGCTGTTTACTATTGGCTATTAAAAATGGCAAAGCAATGTTTTCTTTAACATTCAGTGTCGGTATTAAATTGAAGAACTGAAAAACGATACCTATTTGATGTCTTCGTAACAGGATTCGCTGTTTTTCAGACTTAAAATCAACCACCTTGTTTTTGATTTTAACGACACCCTGATCAGGGCGATCAATGCCTGAAATGCAATTCAACAGGGTTGTTTTACCCGAACCACTCGGCCCCATGATAACCACTATCTCACCTATTTCTACCGCTAGATTCAGCTTATTAAGAACCTGTATATTCTGTTCACCCAGTTGATAGCTCTTGGATAAGTTTTGTATGTTTAACATCATTTTTTTATTTTATATGGCGCAAAACCTGCCAGATTGCAACAATAAGGAACACGCATGGAATACGTTGAAGCACCTAGCGCAGGAATAAAAAGCTTTAGTTTTTTATGAAGCCAGCAGTGACTAAAGTTATTGCACTCCTGCAAAAGTGTCAACTGAAAAATGAAGGAAGCCTGAATTCGAGATAAATTATTTTTTCAGTATACAAGTCTTTCCCTTGAAAATCTGAATGCATGTCCCTATATCTGAACGATAATTAATATTTATTTTGGAGAGACATACACAATGACAGTAGAAGCAAAAAAAGAAACACTAGGATTTCAAACAGAAGTTAAGCATTTATTAAATATAATGATTCACTCTTTATACAGTAATAAAGAGATATTTCTGCGCGAGTTAATTTCCAACGCCTCTGATGCGGCTGATAAACTTCGTTTTGCTGCACTTTCTAATGACGGCCTATACGAAGGTGACAGCGAGCTAAAAATTCGTATCGCTTTTGATGCAGAAGCGAATACCATTACTGTCAGCGATAACGGAATTGGTATGACGCGTGAAGAAGTACAGGAACATATTGGTACCATTGCAAAATCAGGCACCAAGCAGTTCTTTGATTCACTGACGGGCGATCAGGCTAAAGATAGTGAATTAATTGGTCAGTTCGGTGTAGGCTTTTATTCAGCCTTTATTGTTGCTGATAAAGTCACTTTAACAACACGTAAAGCCGGTTCAACAGAAGCCGTGAGCTGGGAATCTGCAGGCGAAGGCGAGTATACACTGGAAACGGTGGAAAAAGCAGGGCGTGGTACAGACGTTGTTTTACATCTAAAAGAAGAGGAAAAAGAATTTTTAGATGCTTACCGTTTACGTTCTATCGTTAAAAAATTCTCTGACCATATTTCTTTACCTATCATCATGGATAAAGAAATTCCTGCAGAAAAAGATGAAGACGGCAATGAAACTGAGCCTGCAAAAGTCGAAGATGAAACCGTTAATAGTGCTTCTGCTATGTGGACAAAATCTAAAGACGAGCTAGATGATGCAGCTTATAACGAATTTTACAAACATGTTGGGCATGATTATCAAGATCCGCTAGCGCATATACATAGCAAGGTCGAAGGCACTAATGAATATACCATGTTATTGTACGTGCCATCGCGCGCGCCTTTTGATTTATGGGACAGAGATGCTAAGCATGGCGTAAAGCTATATGTACGCAAAGTGTTTATTATGGACGATGCCGAGCAATTAATGCCACGTTACTTGCGGTTTATTCGCGGTGTGATTGACACTGATTCATTGCCATTAAACGTCTCTCGTGAATTATTGCAGCAAAGTAAAAAAATCAGTGTCATAAAAGCAGGCGCGGTTAAAAAAGTCTTAGGCTTATTAGAAAATATCGCTAAAAACGATAAAGAAAAATACGCCAGCTTCTGGACAGAGTTTGGTAATGTCATCAAAGAAGGCCCTATTGAGGACTTCAAAAATAAAGAACGTGTTGCTAAATTATTGCGTTTTGCAACCACACATGCGGACACAGAAACGCAGGATGCCTCTTTTGAAGATTACATCGCCCGCATGAAAGAAGATCAGGATAAAATCTATTATGTGACAGCGGATAGTTTTATCGCAGCTAAAAACAGCCCGCATTTAGAAATTTTCCGTAAAAAAGGCATCGAAGTTTTATTATTATCTGACCGTGTCGATGAATGGCTGGTATCTAATCTGAATGATTTTGATGGCAAGGTATTGCAATCAGTTGCTAAAGGTCAATTAGATCTGGATAAATTTGATACCGAAGAAGATAAAAAAGAGCAAGAAGAAGCATCAAAAGACTTCGAGTCTGTGATTACTCAGATTAAAGAAGTATTAGGCGATAAAGTGAGTAATGTACGTACCAGTCATCGTTTAACGGCATCTCCTTCTTGTCTGGTGTCTGAGCAGGATGCGATGAGTTTAAATATGGAACGCATTATGAAAGAAGCGGGTCAGGATATGAGCATGATGATGGGTGGCATGGGAGGAAATAAGCCTATCTTTGAAATTAATCCAGAGCATGCTTTAGTCACACGTTTAAAAGATGAGCAAGATGATGAACGTTTTGCTGATTTAACACGTATCCTGTTTGATCAGGCTATATTAAGCGAAGGCGGTCAGTTAGACGACCCCGCTGAGTTTGTACATAACTTAAATGGATTATTACAAGGTTTGTTAAAATAGTTCTGCGCTTTAATATGTCAGAGAAAAGGCCGCTTTTAGCGGCCTTTTTTTATGCCTGTAGAAATTCATATTTCCTCTCAATATCGGTATCATTTGCATCAAATGCCCTATCTGTCTTGCTGGTATTGGACTTCCTTTATCCATTGTGCGATTGTGATGATACAAAATAATTTAAAAAAAATAGACATCAGTATTGGCACTACAAATTTTTATTTATTATTTGACTGGCTACCAGCTTTAATAAAGACCATAAATTTGGACAGACTGCGTAGGTTGTGGGTGAGGCACGAACCCCAACAATTATGGCTGTGTATTTTGCTGGGGTTCGTGTCTCACCCGCAACCTAGGGAGCTGGAAATAAATAAACGTCCAATATTGGGCAGTATTTTTGTTCGTATTCAAGGCGTAGTAACAGGCGCATAGCTAGCTACGAAACTGTTACTACAACGTAGAAGACGGACAAAAAGACCAGCAATCTTGGATGATTATTTGTTTCCATCTCCCCTACGTTTGGGCGATGCCGATTTTGACAGCTATAAAACCTGTTTTGCTATGGATCCATATCTTGTACAACTTTGACCACCGCTTCAATCAACCCACTTAACTCAGCAGCAGAAATAATAAATGGCGGCATTAGATAAATGAGCTTATTAAACGGTCGCACCCAAACGCCTGCCTCTACAAACATTGCTGGTAAGATCTTCATATTCACGGGCTGGTATAATTCGATCACCCCGATAGCACCTAAAACACGTACATCTTTAACGTGTTCTAAATGCTGACACGGGGTTAATCCAGTGAGTAATGCCTGTGCAATATTTTTTACGCTATTTTGCCAGGGAGAATCAAGTAATAATTTTATGCTGGCCAAAGCGGTTGCACACGCAAGTGGGTTAGCCATAAACGTAGGCCCATGCATAAATAAACCTGGCTCACCCAAGCGGATAGTATCGGCAACCTCGAATGTCGTTAAAGTGGCCGCTAAGCTCATATAGCCGCCCGTTAATGATTTGCCTAGGCAAAGTATGTCTGGAACTATTTTTGCGTGCTCACAGGCAAATAGCGTGCCTGTACGACCGAATCCGGTCGCAATTTCATCTGCAATCAATAATACATTATATTTTGTGCATAACTCGCGCACCTTACACAGGTAGTCGGGAGAATAAAAGCGCATACCCCCCGCCCCCTGAACGATGGGCTCAAGAATAATCGCTGCAATAGACTGATGATTTTCTTGTAGCTGGGATTCCAGAGGTGCAATATCATCAATAGTACAAGGTTGCTGGAAACCGCAATTGGGCGCATCAGCGTAGAATTGTTGAGCAAGAGTGTGAGCAAACAGGCGATGCATGCCATTGTCTGGATCACTTACTGACATGGCTGCAAAGGTATCACCGTGATAGCCATGGCGAATAGTCAGCATTTTATTTTTTTGTGGCTGTTTTTTAGCATAGCAGCATTGAATAGCCATTTTTATCGCAACTTCGACAGATACTGAACCTGAATCGGAAAAGAAAACTGTCTGTAACGGCTCCGGAGTGATATTGACTAGTTGTGTCGCTAAATCAATCGCTGGCTGATGTGTTAAACCGCCAAACATCATATGTGCCATTGATTGCAACTGGCGTTCTATTGCCTGATTTAATACTGGATGGTTATAGCCGTGTATGGCACTCCACCAGGACGACATGCCGTCAATGAGTCTCTGACCGTTCATCAACGTAATAATCGCGCCTTGAGCTGATTTGACTGGGTATATCGGAGTTTCAGCCTGGGTTGTGCTATAAGGATGCCATACGTGCAAGCGGTCTAGTTCTAGAAGAGATTTTTCTGAGTTCACTGGATTGAGGTAAGTGAGGTAGAGGAAATTAAATCATTTGTGTATCTTAGCAATAGAG
>CAZLLL010000135.1:0-7481 GCA_964560255.1 uncultured Methylomonas sp. | reverse complement strand
CGGGCAGGTGGTGCAGCAGGTACGATTGCTAAAACGATGTCTGCTTATGATATGCAGGTGAGTGATGATATTTATGGTGCTGAAGAAACCAAACGTTATGTCAGTCGTAGTCGATTAGTAAAAATGCTGGATAAAGAATACACAGCCGTCACGGAATTACTCACCTCGACACGTCCTAAAAATACGACCTTCTTTTCTTATGCTGCAACAGTCACAGCAAAAAGTTATTTACAAAAAAATGAATGTCATGGCTGGATTGGTATCCGATTACAGCTATACCCAGGAGCAGCCCCCAGTAATATTATCTTACATGTACGCATGTTGGATAATGATGGAAGTGCTCAGCAAGAAGCGTTAGGTGTACTCGGCGTTAATTTGATTCATGCTGCTTTTCATTACTTTACTCAACCAAAAAAAATTATTGAAGCATTGGTGGATGATTTAGAAGAGTGCCGTATTGAAATTGATATGATTGATTTTTCTGGCCCTTATTTTGAGGAAACAGAAAACAGATTAATGAATTTACATCTGGTGCATCATAATCTTACCCACGCCATTATGTTTAGCCCAGCGGGTGAAGTACAAGTGCCGAGTGAGCTGTTATATAAAAAGAACATTCTGGTGATACGGGGTACCTTTACACCGTTGACAAAAGTTCAGATTGATATGACAAAATGTGGTGAGCAGCATTTTAGTGAAATTAATAATATTAATTCTGATAGAACTTTGATGCTTGCCGAAATCAGTATGGCCAGTCTCACTGTCGGTGATCAAGTTAATGATGCAGATTTTCTGGCACGTGTGGATATGCTTAATACACAGGGTTATACTGTAATGATTTCTAATTACTTACGCTATTTTCGTTTGCGTTCTTATTTCCGTCGTTATACCCAATTACAGATTGGTATCATTTTGGGTATCTCGAATCTGGAACTTATTTTTACCGAAAATTACTACAAAGGTTTGCAAGGTGGAATTTTAGAAGCTTTTGCCAAACTCTTTCAGGATAATACACACTTATATATTTACCCATTTAAAAGTTCAGATAACGAAGGATTAATCACAGTTAATAATTTTCAGGCACCTAAAAAATTGCAACACCTTTATAAATATTTTCTTGAAAATGGATATTTGGTTGGACTGGAAAATGTTGATGAAAGTGTTTTACATATCAACCCGGTTGAAGTACTCGCCGATATTAAAAAAGGGCGTGGTGATTGGGAAAATAAAGTACCTGAATCTGTTGCTGAAATGGTTATTAATAAAAAATTACTGGGCTTTGCAGATAGATAATTTAACTTTATGCGGTCACCTATGCCGACAAATGGCTCCGTGACCACAGAGCGTATAGCATGGAGCGGACTTTAATCCGCTTGTTTATCTTTGTTAGATATTACTTCAATAATTGTCAACTGGAAAACACTCTAAAACGTCCACCTATAAAATGCTTTTTTATCCTCCACGTTAGTGTTTATACGGCTTGCGTAATACAAAACACTTGTAATATCCTCCCCTGGCTCTCCTTCCCTGTGTATAACTCTGTATTATTAGTTCTTGATTAACTGTGCACTATCTGTGCCTGAATTTAAAGTATGAAATAAGTCACAATTTAAGGACAACTAATCCCAATTTTAGGCACAAAGTTAAAAACAGGTTAAAATATTGATTTAATGATTAAAAAATGAGTTATCCACAGCTTAAAGCTTACTTAATAGTAATAATAAAATAATATATTCTTTTATGAAATTTATAATTAATAGAGAGCTATTGTTAACACCCTTACAGCAAATAGTGAATGTTATTGAAAAAAGGCAGACCATGCCTATTCTTGCTAATGTACTTTTTAAGCTGACTAAAAATCAGCTGGTACTGACAGGGACAGATTTAGAAGTACAAATTGTTGCTAAGGTTGCATTAGACAATGATGTAGAAGCTAGCATTACTATTCCGGCACGGAAGCTTCTGGATATTTGTCGCTTGTTACCGAATGCTGCAGAGATTAAATTTGAATTAGTCGATAACAAAATCAAAATACGCTCAGGGCGTAGTCGCTTTTCTGTCAGTACCCTTAATGCGGATGACTATCCAAACTTTGAAATGAGTGAGATGGATTGTCAGTTCACTATGCAAGCGGGTCAATTTAAAAAAGCACTGGATAAAACAGTATTTTGTATGGCTAATCAGGATATACGCTATTACCTAAATGGCATTATGTTGAGTATTTTTAATCAGCAATTGAAACTGGTAGGTTCTGATGGTCATCGATTGTCGATCTATGAAGATACGATAGAACAGGAAACAGGCATAGAATTACGCATTATTATTCCACGCAAAGGCGTGCTGGAATTAGTCCGCCTGCTAGATGATGACGAACTGGAAATTCAGGTAGAATTTTCACGCAATAATATCCGTGTTGTGATTGATAACATCATTTTTTCTGCCAAGCTGGTGGATTCAAAATATCCAGATTTTAGTAAAGTATTTGACCAAAGTTTTAATAGCCCGATCCATGTACAGAAACAACTGTTAAAAGAAGCTTTAACGCGTGTTGCTATTCTCTCTAATGAAAAATTCAAAGGTGTGGAATTTATGATTGATGGCAATGATTTACAAATTAGTACTAATAACCCTGAACATGAAGAAGCAGATGAAGCTATTGTCATCGAATATCAGGGAGAAGCGACCTCTATTGCCTTTAATTCTCAATATGTACTGGATGCTGTTTCTAATCTGGATTCAGAATTAGCCGTACTGACTATTGCTGAAAACGCTAGCTGTTGTTTTATTGAAGAGCCGAGTGAACAAAAATATAAATTTATCGTTATGCCAATGCGCTTATAAGGCGTTATGAGTTTACAAAAACTAGAGATCTACCACGTTCGCAATATAGAACAGGCAACACTTAACCCCGCATCAACCATCAATTTAATCTACGGTAATAATGCCAGTGGTAAAAGTTCCCTGCTTGAAGCCATACATCTCTTAGGTAGAGCGAATTCATTTCGCTCTACAACAGTCAAAAATATCATTCACTTTGCACATAAAGAGTTAATCGTATCAGGCAAAGTGCATTTCACGAATGGCCATCTGTCAACTTTAGGCGTTCAACACGATGGTAAACAGATACAAATCCGTATTGATGAAGAAACGAAACATTCTCGCTCCGAATTAGCCTATGCACTGCCCCTTCAACTCATTCATCCTAAGAGTTATCAACTATTGGATGCAGGTCCTCAGTTACGTAGAGAATTTATTGATTGGGGAATCTTTAATCAGCACACGGACTTTCTAAATCAATGGCGACTCTTTAAAAAGGCACTGAGTCAAAGAAATGCGTTATTAAAAATTCGTCGAGTTAAAGAGTTAAATGTTTGGGATCACGAATTACAGCAATACGGTACAATAGTCGCTAAGTATCGTCAGCAATATATAATAGAACTGCTACCTTTTTTTAGAACAATTGCAGAACAATTTTTAGAACTCGACAAGCTGGAATTAAAGCTGCTTTCAGGCTGGGATAATGAGCGTTTATTGCTAGATAAATTAACAGAAGATCAGGAAAAAGATTTACGTTATGGCTTTACGCATAGCGGTCCCCATAGAGCTGATTTTCAATTACTCACTCAGGGAAGAAAAGTAAAAGATTTTGTTTCACGTGGACAGTTAAAATTATTGGTCTTGTCTTTAAAATTAGCGCAAGTAGAACACTTAGTGAAAAATGGTTTCCGATCGAGTTGTGTGCTGATTGATGACTCAGTCGCAGAGCTTGATTTGGTCAATCGCAGTAAATTATTAGCATTCTTGACCAAGATGAATGTACAAGTATTTATGACCGCAACGGAAAAAAATGAGTTTGGTGATTTAAGTTTGATCGGTGAATATAAGATGTTTCACGTGAAACATGGGATTATTTCAGAAGTTGATTAAAGTAAAGCACGATATGTTTCACGTGAAACATTTAGAAATGAAAAAAGTGAAAAACCGTAGGAGCGATCTTCAGCCTCGAAATAAATTTATGCATTTTCTATTTCGCGGTTAAAGAGCGCTCCTGCTAATAAATAATGTTCCACGTGGAACATATCATAAAAAAGGTTAAACATGAGCGACGATAAGGATAACTACGATAGTTCCAATATTAAGGTTTTAAAAGGCTTAGATGCAGTTCGTAAAAGACCGGGTATGTATATTGGAGACACTGATGATGGAACGGGTTTACATCACATGGTTTTTGAAGTGGTGGATAACTCCATTGATGAAGCATTAGCAGGATTCTGTAAAGAAGTGAATGTGACAATTAATGAAGAGGGTTCTGTCACGGTGTCTGACGATGGTCGTGGTATTCCTGTCGATATACACCCCGAAGAAGGTCGGTCATCAGCTGAAGTGATCATGACAGTGCTTCATGCTGGGGGTAAGTTCGATGATAACGCCTACAAGGTCTCAGGAGGCTTGCATGGAGTGGGCATCTCTGTCGTGAATGCGCTGTCAGAAAAGCTGGAATTGGAGATTTATAAAGGTGGCCATGTTTACCGCCAGACTTATAAACATGGCGAGCCGGTCGCGCCATTGGAAAAAATGGAGGCAACAGATAAACAAGGAACGTTAGTCACCTTTTTACCGAGTCAAAATACTTTTACTGATGTTGAATTTCATTATGAAATTTTAGTCAAAAGACTGCGTGAACTTTCTTTTTTAAATTCGGGTGTGCGTATTCATGTTAAGGATGCACGTACGAATAAAGAAGATATTTTTGAATTTGAAGGGGGTATCAAAGCTTTTGTTGAACATCTTAATAAAAATAAAACCCCTCTATTTCCTGAAGTGTTCCATTTCACTGTAGAGAAAGAAGGTGTTACGGTTGAAGTGGCGATGCAATGGAATGACTCTTATCAGGAAAATATCTTCTGTTTTACCAATAATATTCCACAACGGGATGGTGGCTCACATTTAGCTGGCTTTAGAGGTGGATTGACCCGCACCATTAATCAATATATTGAAACCAGTGGTTTAGCCAAAAAAGAAAAAGTATCTACAACGGGTGATGATGCGCGAGAAGGTTTAACCGCCGTGTTATCTGTTAAAGTACCTGACCCTAAGTTTTCATCACAAACCAAAGATAAACTGGTCTCTTCTGAAATAAAGCCATTAGTTGAATCGGCGATGAATGAACGCTTAAATGATTTCTTACAAGAAACGCCCGCGATTGCGAAAATAATAGTCAATAAAATTATTGACGCGGCAAGAGCCAGAGATGCGGCGCGAAAGGCACGAGAATTAACACGGCGTAAAACGACTTTAGATATTGCTGGTTTACCAGGAAAATTAGCAGATTGTCAGGAAAAAGATCCGGCATTATCTGAAATATTTATTGTGGAAGGAGACTCAGCGGGCGGTTCTGCCAAACAAGGGAGAGACAGACGGACACAAGCGATACTGCCTTTGAAAGGAAAGATTCTAAATGTTGAACGAGCACGCTTTGACCGCATGATTTCATCGGACGAAGTCGGTACACTGATTACTGCACTAGGCTGCGGTATCGGTAAAGATGAATATGATCCTGAGAAACTGCGTTATCACCGCATTATTATCATGACCGATGCGGATGTGGATGGTTCACATATCAGAACCTTATTGCTGACGTTCTTTTACAGGCAAATGCCTGAGCTTATTGAGCGGGGGCATATTTATATTGCACAGCCGCCTTTATATAAAATTAAAAAGGGTAAGCAAGAACGTTATGTTAAAGATGATGCAGAATTAAATGATTACTTGATTCAAATGGCACTGGATAAAACGCAGTTAGTGACCAACAGTGAAACACCTGAAATTAAAGGCATCGGCTTAGAAAAACTGGCAAATGAATTTCTGGGTGTTGAAGAAGTTATTAATCGCCTAGGTAGACGCTATGATGAGGACTTTTTAGAAGAGCTGACTTATGTAACCGTGTTAAGCAAAGATATGCGGCAGGATGAGGTTCAACTTAAAGACTGGTTGAGTATTGTTGAAGCGAATCTAAATAAACGTGTAAAGAAAGCAAGCTTTAATATTGAAACAGCGTATCGCAATGCAGAGGATTACACCTTAACTATCCATAAAAAAGAACATGGTGTAGAGAAAATTTTTATGGTCGAAGCGGTCTTTTTTAGAAGTAATGATTATAAAAAAATAGTGACTTATGTAGACGATACGACGGGCTTATTTAGCGATGAATCGTTTATTCAAATGGGTGAGCGCAAACAATCAGTAGATAACTTTAAACAAGCTTTTAGCTGGATGATGCGGGAAGTTAAAAAAGGCCAGCATATTCAGCGTTATAAAGGTTTAGGTGAAATGAATCCAGATCAGTTATTTGAAACCACTCTGGATGTAAATACGCGGATATTATTGCAGGTGCATATCGCCGATGCCGTGGCGGCAGATGAAGTCTTTACAACACTTATGGGAGACATTGTTGAGCCACGTAGAGATTTTATTGTCAAAAATGCATTGGAAGTGTCCAATCTCGACGTTTAATCATTCACTGTAGAGCGGACTTCAGTCCGTTAATCATAAAATAGATTTGTTATCATAAGGGCGGATTAGCGAAAGCTATTCCGCCCTTTTTTTTCACTAAACTATATAAAATACCATGCTGACTTATCCGATTATAGATCCTGTAGCAATTAGCTTAGGCCCCATTAAAGTACACTGGTATGGGTTGATGTATTTAATCGGTATCGCAGGTGCCTGGTTTTTACTCAGCAAACGCGTTAGTAGAGATTATTCTCCGATAAAACCTGAAGCATTAGAAGACCTGATTTTTTATGCCTCCATGGGAGTGATTCTGGGAGGACGTGTCGGTTATGTTATCTTTTATAATTTTAGCCAGTTTATTGCCGATCCATTAATGTTGTTTAAAGTCTGGGAAGGGGGTATGTCGTTTCATGGTGGTTTATTAGGTGTGGCATTCGCGATGTGGTTATCTGCCCGAAAAAACCAGTGTACTATGCTGGCACTCACTGATTTTATAACGCCTGTTGTACCGGTAGGATTATTTGCAGGGCGAATCGGAAATTTTATTAATGCTGAATTATGGGGAGGAACAACAGATGTGTATTGGTCGTTTGTTTTTCCAGGTGCTGGGCCACTTCCCAGACACCCGTCACAGCTCTATGAGGCCGCTTTAGAGGGGTTAGTGTTGTTTTTGGTATTGTGGGTTTACTCTAATAAAAAACGGCCGTACAGAGCCGTTTCAGGCTTATTTGCATTGCTGTATGGAATCTTTCGTTTTATCGTGGAATTCTACCGTGTGCCGGATGCACATTTAGGTTATCTGGCAATGGACTGGTTGACGATGGGACAGATATTGTCTATTCCGTTGATTGTGATAGGGATGGTATTGTTGGGTGTGGCGTATAAAAGTAAATAGCTTAGGAACTTAGGGAGCTGGAAACAAATAATCATCCAATATTGCTAGTCTTTTTGTCCGTCTTCTGCGTTGT
>CAZLLL010000134.1:0-7483 GCA_964560255.1 uncultured Methylomonas sp. | reverse complement strand
CGAACAAAAAGACAAGTCAGAATGCACACGTTATTTGATTCCCATTCCTTAGTGAGGAAGTAAGGAATTTTTAATGGCTCAGTTTATCGTTTATGAAAATACCAGTCGTATAGCAAAAAAAATATACCCCTATTTGCTTGATATACAATCTGATTTACTTAATGAGTTGAAAACAACCGTTATTATTCCACTCAGCCCTAGGGAGATGGAAACAAATAATCATCCAATATTGCTGGTCTTTTTGTCCGTCTTCTGCGTTGTAGTAACCGTTACGTAGCTTGCTATGCGCCGGTTACTACGCCTTGAATACGAACAAAAATCCTGCCCAATACTGGACGATTATTTATTTCCAGCTCCCCTAAATCCATTGCAGGCAAGGCTAGTATTTCAAAACTGTGTCCAACCGTTGATATTGACAATAAGGAATATAGTGTGCCCACGCCACAAATGGCAGGAATTGAACGAAAAATACTCGGTAAAGAGATAGGTGATCTTGTACATTATCGAACTGAACTTACCTCAGCAGTCGATTTTATTCTTTCTGGAATATAAGATAACTCGCAACACACGCCCATCTTGCTTGTCTTTTTGCCCGTCTTCTGCGTTGTAAAAATAGTCACCTAGCCTGCTATGCGCCTATTCATACTAATGGAAAACAAACAAAAATACTGCGCAATATAGGTAGTTTATTTATTGCGAGTTACCTAACCTACCAAAATCTGTAGGGTAGTACTCTCTAATCAATATTAATTTATTATTATGTTTACAGGTATTATTTTAGCCGTTGGCAAAATAACAAGAATCGAAAAAAAATCAGGTGATGTACGCCTTACTATTGACACGGGCAAATTATCTTTAACCGATGCGAATTTAGGGGATAGCATTGCTGTCAATGGCATTTGCTTAACAGCTGTTGAATTAAGCAAGCATGGCTTTGTAGCCGATGTTTCCAATGAAACTTTATCACGCACCAATTTAAAACAGGCTACTTCTGGCACAGCGGTTAATATTGAGCTGGCATTAACCCCGCAAACCCGTATGGGCGGACATATTGTCAGTGGTCATGTGGATGGTCTGGCTAATTTGCTGGAAAAGAAAGCAGATGGGCGTTCAATTCGCTTTAAGTTTAAAGCGCCTAATGAACTTGCTAAATATATTGCCGAAAAAGGCTCTATTTGCATTAATGGTATTAGCTTAACGATTAATACGGTTGAGGGAGCTGTGTTTAGTGTCAATATCGTACCCCACACCTTAAAAGAAACCAGCCTGGGTTTTGCTGTTGTCGGTGATAAAGTAAATCTGGAAGTCGATTTACTGGCTCGATATATGGAGCACTTAATGAAAGGTGAAGCAACAGCAAGTCATCCAGCAGGTGTCACAGAAAATTTATTAAAAGAAAGTGGGTTTTTGTAAGCAGTATGAATACAACAAAAGAAATTATCGAAGATTTACGCCTGGGAAAAATGGTCATTATCATGGATGATGAAGACCGTGAAAATGAAGGTGATTTAATCATGGCTGCGGACTATGTTCGCCCTGAAGATATTAATTTTATGGCTCGCTTCGGGCGTGGACTGGTATGTTTAACCATCACGGGCGAACGCTGTCAGCAACTGCGTTTACCTTTAATGGTCAATCAAAATAATGCGGCATTTTCAACTAATTTTACTGTTTCTATAGAAGCGGCAGAAGGTGTGACCACGGGTATCTCGGCATCAGATAGGGCAAAAACGATACTCAGTGCAGTGGCGAAGGGTGCAAAACCCGACGATATTGTTCAGCCTGGACATATTTTTCCAATCCGGGCTCGCGACGGGGGTGTTTTAAGCCGGGCAGGACATACTGAGGCTGGCTGTGATCTAGCGCGTTTAGCCGGTGCTGAACCTGCGGCGGTCATCGTTGAAATATTAAATGATGATGGTTCTATGGCAAGAAGGCCAGAATTAGAAATATTTGCTAAAGAACATGAGCTTAAAATTGGTACGATTGCTGATTTGATTCATTATCGCACTGAAAATGAAACGACTTTAGAGCGTATTAGCGAATGTGCCCTGCCTACTGAATACGGTGAATTCCGCTTATTTGCCTATCAAGACCGTCATGATTGCAATGTGCATCTAGCTATCGTAATGGGGAATGTCAGTGATGACGAGCCGGTATTGGTGCGTGTTCATGCGCGTAATATTATGGATGATGTATTTTCATCAACGCGTAGTGATTGTCAAATGCCCATACGTGCAGCAATGAAGCTGATTGCCGCAGCCGGTCGAGGGGTTCTGGTTTTAATTCGTCAGGAAGAAAATAATAAGGCACTGGCTGAACTGATTCATCAATATCAGTTGCAAGATAATGGCGTGATTAACCCTGCCGTTGCAGAAAAATCAGATGCCTGGCGTACCACTGGAACAGGCTCACAAATTCTTGCAGATTTAGGTGTACATAAGATACAAGTTTTAGGCGCACAAAAAACTTATTTTGGTTTATCAGGTTTTAATTTAGAACTGGTTGATGTTGCCTCAATGTAATGGATGTGTAGAGCGGACTTTAGTCCGTAGAGGCATATGCATGTTTCTGGTGTAAGAAAAGGATAAGAAGTGCGGACTCAAGTCCGCTCTATATAGGAATGGGAATCAAATAACGTGTGCATTATGACGCAGTATTTTTGTTCGCCTTCTGCGTTGCGGAAACAGTTACGTAGCTAGCTATGCGCCTGTTACCGTGCCTTGAAGGCAAACAAAAATACTGCGTCATAATTGCACAACTTATTCAATTCCCATTCCATAGTTTATATATTTATAGAAGAGGAAAATATGTCTGCAGTAAAAACAATCGAGGGTACTTTTTCAGCACAGGGAGGTAAATATTGTATTGTTGCTTCCCGTTTCAATAGCTTTATCGTTGAGCAATTAGAAGGCGGTGCGATTGATGCTTTAGTACGTCACGGGGTTGATAAAAATGATATTACCGTGGTGAAAGCACCAGGCGCGTTTGAATTACCGATGGTGGTTCAACGTATTGCTGTGAGCAAAAAGTATGATGCGATTATCGCAGTTGGTGCAGTCATTCGTGGTGCAACACCACATTTTGAATATGTTTCGAATGAGTGTGTTAAAGGAATTGCGCAGGTTTCTTTGCAATATGATGTGCCGGTAAGCTTTGGTGTGTTAACAGTCGACAGCATTGAGCAAGCGATAGAGCGTGCTGGCACTAAAGCCGGTAATGCCGGTGCATCTGCTGCTTTATCTGCAATTGAAATGGTCAGTTTATTTAGTCATCTGGAAACTTAATGAGTTCAGCGAAATCTAAGTCCAGACGCTGTGCTGTACAAGCTTTGTATCAATGGCAAATGACAGGACAGAATTTAGCGACTATTGAGCAGGAATTTAAAGCAGAGCAGCGTTTAAAAAATGCCCAGAAAAGCTATTTTTCTAATTTGCTCCATGATGTACCTAAATATCTGGATAGTATTGATATGGCAATGAGCGAATTTGTGGATCGTAACGTTGAAAAAATTGATCCTGTCGAACGGGCAATTCTGCGTATTGGTGTCTATGAATTATTAAAAAAACCTGAGATACCATACCGTGTAGTCATAAACGAAGGAGTGGAGCTAGCTAAATGTTTTGGTGCAGATGGCAGTCATCGCTATGTTAATGGTGTTTTAGATAAAGTGGCAAAAGTTCAGCGTAAGCTGGAAATTACAGCAAAACAAAAAGGTAAGGGAGCTGGACGGATTAAATACCCCGTCTAGCGGTATAAAAATAAGAACAATGAAAAATAAAGTAAAGTTTGGTACTAGCGGTATTCGTGGTTTAGTCAGCGATATGACGGACAAGGTATGTTATGCCTACACACTGTCGTTCTTGGAGTATTTAAGATCTATTGATGCCATAGCAAATGGCCATACCGTTGGTATCGGTGGAGATCTACGTAAAAGCACCCCGCAAATTATGAATGCAGTAGCTGCTGCGATCATTGATGCAGAATATAAAATTGTAAATTGTGGTTTGCTACCGACACCGGCCTTAACGCTGTATGGTATTAGCCAGCAAATACCCACCATTATGGTGACGGGTAGTCATATTCCAGATGACCGCAATGGCATTAAATTTAATAAGCCCGATGGTGAAGTACTTAAACAGGATGAACAAGGCATACTGGCGCAGAATCCTAAGCTAAACGATGCATTATTTAAAGGCGAACGTTTATTAAAAGAGGACTATACACCCGCAGTTGAAAAAAATGCAGAGCAGCAATATATCAAAAGATATCTAGAATTTTTTCCTGGAAATGCCCTGTCTGGCTATAAAATTGGTGTATATGAACATTCATCAGTTGCGCGTGATTTATTTAAAACGATTTTCTCAGGCCTGGGAGCTGAAGTCATTGCTTTAGGACGATCTGATCAATTTATTTCCGTTGATACGGAAGCTATTCGCGCTGAGGATATTGTTTTAGCTAAGCAATGGTCAGAGCAATATGCTCTGGATTGTATAGTCTCTACCGATGGCGATGGCGATAGACCTTTAATCAGCGATGAGTATGGTGAGTGGTTACGGGGAGATGTGGCAGGCATTTTAGTCGCTGATTTTTTGCAGGCAGACGCAGTGGTCACACCCATCAGTAGTAACAGTGCACTGGAAAAAAGTAACAAGTTTTCCCAAACTGTGCGTACTCAAATAGGTTCACCCTACGTTATCGCCGCGATGCAGGCGATAAGACATCAAACTAGCGTTGTCGGCTATGAGGCCAATGGTGGTTTTTTACTCAATACCGCTGTGAAACTTAACGACAAGCAACTGTCTGCTTTACCAACCAGAGATGCAGTCATCGTGCCGTTGTGTATTTTAGTTCAGGCAAAACAACAAGCTTGCAGCGTTTCTCAATTATTAAAAACCTTGCCTAGACGGTATACTTATAGCGACCGAATTAAAAACTTTCCTGTAGAATTAAGTCAATCTATTTTATTAGAGATGCAATCGGGACAACTAGAAAAAGACTCGGCTGTTTTTCAACGTCTATTTTCAGGGGAGATTGATAAAGCAGTGAATTTTGATACGACCGATGGTATTCGTATCAGCCTGGCAAATGATGAAGTCGTACATATACGTGCCTCAGGTAATGCACCCGAATTACGCTGTTATACAGAAGCAGATAGTTATAGCAGGGCAAAAGCATTAAATAAGTTATGTATACAGCAGATGAATGGCTGGCAGTAATCTTTTTTTTAACTACCAACTTAAGGAATAGGTACGACACAGTTGAGCAACTGACGCAGGATTTTTGTTCGTATTCAAGGTGCAAAAATAGGCGCATAGCAGGCTACGTAACTATTTCTATCACGCCGAAGACAGACAAAAAAACCAGCAGGATGGGGTATTTGTTGCGAGTTAGCTAAGGAATGGGAATCAAATAACGTGTGCATTCTGACTTGTATTTTTGCTCGCCTTCGGCGTTGCGGCAACAGTTACGTAGCTTGCTATGCGCCTGTTACCGCGCCTTGAAGGCAAACAAAAATACTGCGCCATAATTGCACAACTTATTTAATTCCCATTCCTTAAGTATTCTCAGATACCCCCGTCTTGAATTGGTAGACATTTTATCGACCTAATGGATCAACAGTGAATAGAAGAATCGCGTTCAAGAAAAATTATTTTCACTTTTTGTCGGGTTTAACTGAATCTCGAATAGTGCGCATTGCTATGTATTTGGCAATCGGGAGCATCATTATATTATTGTGCTGGTTTATTATTAATAGCCTAATGCTGGATGCTTCGACATTATTGGGTGTTATTAGTTTAGTCGCTATTCCTCTATTTGTTATCGTCGCGGTCTTTGTTGGCTTAGAAAAAATAGCGGAAATTTCCTGCATGAAAGGCGTGGAGTGGGTCGGAAAAATGACATTGCGACTTTTTGACTGGGTGCTTGTTAATATTCAAAAATTCTGTGGTATAGACGTGCATACTAACAATCATCAAGAATCTCAGCTGGATAATGCTAATAGTCGTTCAAGCGATTCTAGCAACAGGGCAACAGAAACAGACATCCAGCACACCAGGCCCGTTGAACCCATACTGGATTTTGCAGAAATAGATGAGCAGGAATCTTTACAAAATGATATAACTCATATAGATTCATCTACTGCTGTTTTAAGTGACCCTCGTCAAAGCCCATCTTTATTCGATTCTGATGCCGTAGAAAACGTTGAAATAGAAGAAGAAAACATTGTTAGCGAACCGAAAGGAAAGGGTTCGAAGCAGGTACTTAGGAATGGAAATTGAATAAGGGAGCTGGAAATAAATAATCGTCCAATATTGGGCAGGATTTTTGTTCGTATTCAAGGCGTAGTAACAGGCGCATAGCTGGCTACGTAACTGTTGCTACAACACAGAAGACGGACAAAAAGACTAGCAATATTGGATGATTATTTGTTTCCATCTCCCTAAGTTGTGCAATTATGGCGCAGTATTTTTGTTTGCCTTCAAGGCGTGGCAATAGGCGCATAGCAGGCTACGTATTGTGCCGCAACGCAGAAGACGAGCAAAAAGACAAGCCAGAATGCACAACTTATTTGATTCCCATTCCTTAATAAGGAAGAATAGTACACAATCTGGAGGCCCTAAACTAGAACCTTGTTTTAGACTAGTACTTAACCCCTTAAGTAACCGATAAAAATATAATATTAATATTTTAAAAAACAGTTACTTACGTATTTTTTATCGTGTATTTAGAGGGTTAGGTACTAGTCTATGTGCCATATATTCTGATTTTTTTATTGTTACTGTTTACTTATGCTTAAAGATTATCTACAACTCTGCTGGCTTAGTGGTTACCCTGAGGATTTGCCCACTGAGCGCAGGTTTTTATTGATTAATATCATTGTTTATTTGTCGCTAGGCTTATTTATTCAGGGAAATATTAGCGACCCTGTTGAAGCTTTTGTACAAATTCTGATCGAAGTTGTCATTACGCTTCTATTTATCACGGTACTTTTGCTAAAAGATGGGAGCGCATATAATTTCGAACGCTTTCTAACGGGTATACTGGTTTGTGAAAATTTTGTCTATGCACTAGGGTTGCCTATTCTGTTTTGGTATATTTTTGCTAAAGGCAGTACATTTTCTAGTTACCCAATCTATATAGGTATGATTTTAATGGTATGGTCAGTCGTGATTATTGCATATTTATTAAAGGGTCTTTTTGATTTTAACTGGAAGACGAGTACTTCTTTATCAGTACTTTATTTTATACTGACTTATTTTGGTTCATTTGGTTTATTATTGATGGTTTAATTGAGCAGAGTAGAGCAGACTTTAGTCCGCAAGTTTCGTAGCGAAGGCACAGAATAAATTGAGCAACTGGCGCAGTATTTTTGTTCATATTCAAAGCATACGTTCCCATAGTAGACTTGCGGACTAAAGTCCGCTCTACCTACCTTATAAAACAGAACTTAGGAACGTACACGAAATAAGTTGGGCAACTG
>CAZLLL010000133.1:0-7511 GCA_964560255.1 uncultured Methylomonas sp. | reverse complement strand
ATTAATTAGTTGCCTTTTTAAATCAATGTAGTATAATAGCTACATTGATTAACAAAACAGAGAGAAGAATATGAACATCAAAACCTTTATTGAACTACACAGAATCCCAAACACATCACGTGTTATCGCAATGCAACACGTTATGGATCATCATGGTGATTTAGAACCATCTGAATATCGAGTCCGTATTATTGAATTCTCTGGTAGAGGAGATGAGTTACCAGATCGTGAAGCTCGATATGTATATCTATACCTCGCACAAGAATTGATTACAATGCATTTCCACGGTCAAGATGATCAAATCAACCGAGCAGTAGTATATAACATTGCTGAGAAGAAAGCGATTGATTACATTGCAAAAAATCAACACTTATTTGTTGAACATGAAGAAGTGGTTAAGGTAGATGCTACTACTGGAAAAGTCAAGCAAAAACGTGGTGTTAAGAAAGATAAAGTTTGTGCATTGTGGGCAGAGCTCAAAGACACGAATATGTCAAGGAAAGAATGGATTGCATTGTTAGTGAAAGAAGTTGACATGACTAAGGCGGGTGCTTCTACATATTTTGCATCACTTAGAAATGGTACATTCGGATGTTAAAAACAGGTTGGGTTGTAGTTGCTCTCATTTGGTTTTCAGCTGCGTTAATGAATTTGGATTCACCTGATATGAAACAGAAACCTCAGGTGAATATTCACAAAATGTAATAAATATTGTTGCCTATTATACTAATAACCAGTATAATAGCTTTATTGATTAACAAAACGAGAGAATCATGTCCTTACCCACATTACCAACAGCATCATTATTCGATCTATACAAATCTGAAAAGGCTGATTTTGCAGATGAACTAACAGAGTTTCCCACATTCAGAGTTTGGGAAGAGACTTATTCGACTGAACGTGATGAAGAAATGGCCAGTATGGATGTTGGTGAGATGTACACAATGGATGATGAACCTATCTACGAAGAGCTTGATAGTCCGACACCACATCAACCAAAAACAGTCACCGAGCCCAAACCAACACCAACACCATCAACAAAGGGAAAGAAGTTGACTAATATGGATAGAGCACGTACAATATTCAGTAATATGGTTGGTCCTGATAATGCCTTACCAACTCGTGGTGACGTGATCGCCAGATTCATGAGTGAGTTAGGTGTATCGAAAGCCTGTTCAAGCACGTACCACCATAACATTAAACAGAAATACGCATAACCAAGTTTCGCTAAACGGAGTCCTCTCTCTTCTCCGTTTAGCTTCTCCCGAAAAGCCCAACACCTTATAGATGTTGGGCTTTTCTTTTGTCTGGTGGATACATATCCGAATATTAGAATGGTAGAATATTATTATAAATGAATAAGAATGAATAGTTGCCTTTTAATATAAATGTAGTATAATAGCCACAATGATTAACGAAATAGAGAAACGAACATGTTAAATACCATTAAAGGCAACACACGAACACAAAGCAGTACAACACACCACGATATGGAAATAACAAAAACATTACAAAAATCAGGAACACTCGATAATGTGGTTATGGTATGCAAATCGGTAGAGTTACACATGCCGACGTTATTACATATAATGTCACTAGATCCAGATAATTGTTATCCATATGTTATATGGATAGATGATCAATTCGTTGATGATGCGGTGCAAAAACTATTAACGCTTGGTAGATTGCGGAATCGAGTGTTCGTTAACCCATCGCAAAGTGAATTGATGTATTCGATGAGCATCGTTAAGGGGTTCAGTAAAGGTGCACGAGCAATAACATCCAAATCATTAGATGATGTGTTTGTGGGGGCAATCAATCACTTAGTAGCATCGTTAGGTTTCACTGCAGTGAAACCTAACGATGCTGGTACCATTAATGAAGATTTGCGTATTTTATCCAAAGAGGGTGAATGTGTGTTTACAGGGGAGGGCAAATCAATTACCCAATTGTGTAATATCACTGAACGATTCGGGATGGTAGCTGGAAAAGCAACACAACACAGATCAATCCTATACGATTTGTTTTGGTCATTCCCTGGTGGCTCACATACCTTTATGGGAAACATACACAAAAGTCCTTCTCATTTCGCGGATTGTTACGTGGAGTTTACGAAAGCTGAACAACAACTGATACTACAGGGAGATATCGATACCATATTAAATAAATTAGTATTAGTACCCAATAACGAAAGCAGTACAACAACAGTTAAGTGTATATCAAGCACACTGGGAGCTTACATACTATCCCACATCCAATGCAGTTAATGATGATGTATATCCAGTGGTATTTAATAATGTTATCACATTTTTCTTAAACCAAAAGGTTTTGCTTTCGTGTATCAATTCCATATCACTTATCGACATGTTATAGAATTCACTACATATGTAATCATCAAGCTCCGATACCAATAGGTCACCTGATTTAACCAATAGAGACATTTGTGTTAATTCGGATACCTGATTGGTGGTTAGTTTGGGTATTGGGATAACATCGAATGTTGATTTCTTGAATTCATATCCGGTATCTCGACTTTTTGCATATAATCTAATACAGAAATCAACTACGGAACTATTTAACAACGGCAACAATGATTGCAGTTCTTGACCATCCAAAATATACAATAGGGGTGTTGTTAATATATCTTCATCAATATAACAGAATCTAAAATTACTAGTGAAATATGGTAATGTGATAAATGGTTGATATTCAACATCTCGCTCCCCCCCACGATCCACCGTAAATACTTTCGGGTCTGATGTTACTGGATAATAATATCCTGTGTTTTTCTCTGATAATACTGGGTAGTTGTGGTGAGCAGTTTTCTGTTTACTGTAATGTTTTGATCCATATGATGGGGGCACGGCGGAGTTGTTGTTATATAATCGCCCCTTCGATATCCGACACACATCCGATACACATCCGTTATTTTGTAATATGCGATCACCAAGTGCTATTATACGGGATGGGAACAACACCCACTTACTATGCCCCTCAAATAATTGTTGATTCAAAGTAAATGGTATGTTCTTCATCACGTTTACTAATCCACCACTCGGAGGTTGCTTGCGAACTTCCATTAGACATATATCAACCGCTATGTCGTGTTTTCTGAATTGTTTAGAATAGTGGGTGTTTTGTTCCATTGTTCGTATATCGTATTTGGATAAATATTCACGCAACGTTGATTTCTCGTTGGTGATGAATGAATCCTGTGTTATGTATATGAGCACACCACCACTCACCAACATTTCCATCCCTACTTGTACAAATGCATCCGCTAAATTATCACACAATTTGATTCCCATGGGGTATGCACTATATCGGCGTACGTATGGTGGGTTACCAATAATACAGTCGAATTCGTTTTCGTGATTTGTTCGTTCGGTTAAAGCGTCAACACACAACAGATTTGTTCGCACCAGATAACTAGATACACCACTAGATGTGAAGTATGCCATCGCTTTTGATACTGCTATTGCATCCAACTCAAAACCATATAGGGTTTGGAACGCTTCATCAGCTCCCATACCAGATGTTACACGATTCGTAAATATTGTACGCAGGAAATTTCCCTGCCCCATTGATGGATCACATATTTTATGATCAGTCGGTATGTTGAATCGGGATACGATATCACCACACAACAACATAGGGGTATACACTTTACCTTGATCTTTTATTTCCGATTGGGTAAACGCAGGCACATCTGTAGTTGATTTGTTTTTTGTTTTTTTCTTTCTCATATAACGTTAGTGTACAGTACTTAATATTAAAAGACACGGATTAATAGTAATATTAATAGTTGCCTTTTAATATAAATGTAGTATAATAGATTTTGTGGTTAGGGAGAAGGGCAAGTTTGAAAGGAGTTAAAGGTAACAAATGAAAGTTGACTTTAAATATCAAAGATGTATAATAGCTTTATTGGTTACTTATATCAATAAACACTTTTTAAAACAAACAGAGAGAATATAAAATGAACACATCAATTCGTAAAGACAGCAAAGTTTCAGCTCACACTTCTAACAACGTTTTAGTACTAGGTGTAGTACAGGGTGTTAACGGTGACAAGCTACTAATTGAAACAACAGCTGGAACTCCAATAGAAGTACTTAAAGTAAGCGCTACAAAATTATCAGCTGCTGACTTTAAAACAATGGTAGCTGAAGCAAGTCAACCGAAAGCTGAAGTTAAAGCTGTTAAAGCTGAAATTAAAGCTGAAATCAAGAAACAGGTTAAGAAAGAAGTAGCTAAAATCAACAAGAAAGTGTTGGCCCTTGAGATCTTTGCTAAACACAAAGGTGCTAAACGTAAAATTGTTATTGCTGAATTCAAACTAAACGGAATGTCAGCAGCGTGTGCTTCTACATATTTCCAAAACATCAAATCTGGTGCATGGTCTTAATCAATTTGTCAACAGGAAGGGTGAATCAATCCACCCTTCCTTTTTCTACGGTAGACGGAGCAACACAATGGCAAGAACAGCAGACAAAAACTCCAAAAGGCAACGAATATTTGCCAGATTGGATACTCTGTCACATCTAAAACGAAAAGCAGCAGCAGTAGTGATCGTTGATGAGTTTGAAGTATCTACTTCATATGCAATGACTTTATATCAAAACCACCGACAAATTAGGAGCTCAGAAAAGGTTGGTGATGGATTTGTGACAATATTCAAGGTACGTGACACTCGAAGCAATTCTCCGGTTGACCCTTACCTGTCGAATATGGTAAAGAATAATCCAAGCAACGATGAACACAGAAACAAACAAGATGCGGTCGATGCATACCGAAAGAACAACACTCGTAAAAATAAACTAGCGTTGGACTTATAATATAAGTAGACTTTTTATATCAATGTTGTATAATAGCTATATTGATTAAGTAATTGGAGACACAAATGCAACATTCAGAACCATATGAAAACGAAGCTCTTATGTCAGACGAAGACCACCAGAAATTACAAACAATTGGTAGATGGATGGTTGGTAGTATGGTAGTCGTTTTATGTGGTATGGTTGTTACTTGTATCGTTTGTTAAACGAATAGTTGTCTTTAATTATAAAAGAAGTATAATAGTTATATTGATCACAAACAGAGGGAAAATCAGATGTCATACCAAATATTAAACGACCTTAGAAAAAACATTACCTTAGGTTTATACACAAGTCAAAATGGAAAGTGTTACTACTGTCAAGATCAGATGGGTGCGTTTAACGAGGCGAATGTTACTGATCAAGCAGACAATTTACCAACATACGATCATAAGATATTGAAAGCTAACGGAGGAACAAACACACAATCGAATGGGGTTTGTGCTTGTTTGTTGTGCAATAGGGTACGAGGCTCCATGTCATTCGAATCATTCAAAACTATTGTGGTAGACACAAGTTCCCGTGATGCTATGATAAAACTCAAAGCTTCTATGCCACTTCACAAGTGGCACCAGTTGTATCCGTTTTGTTCCGATGGTAACAGTGATAGCATTTCAGAAGCCAGAATACAGAAGAGGAATTCAGCATACCAAAATACAACAGCAGCCAAAAAACAACGTGCTATTGTCAAAGCTAATGAACTGCTGGTAGTTTTGAAACACAAATCAGATATGCTGAGCAATCAACAGGGTCGGTGTGCTTGTTGCAACGATTTCACACTCGACATTGGACGGACATACGATGATATGACAGAATCAGAGTACCTCCAACACACCAAACGACCACTTCAACGTGGGGCTGTCATCGTTTGTAGTACGTGCTATATTGGTGAAGTTGTTAAACCTGCCAATAACATGTTGACATTTTTGAGAAACCTGCTATAATAGCTATATCGATTACATAAACAGAGAAATAAAAAATGAGTGAGTGGTATTTTCGTCAATGCTCACACCAGGTTCTGCAACACTGTCCTCTCTCTTCAGTGTTGTGTTACACGAAAGCCAACAGTACTCTCTCACTGTTGGCTTTCTTTATGTCTGGTATATTAGTTGGTTGCTATAATATGTCTGAGTTCTTTTTAGACTTATTGTTGTCTTTTTAAATGAATGTAGTATAATAGCTATATTGATTAACAAAACAGAGACAAACATGAAATCATTAAGGAACCACCAAGATTACACTGTTACTAAATTATCATCTTCCATTCGTGGTATTGTTAATCTACCTACAGGTACAGGTAAAACGTTAATCCAATCTCGTTCGATTAGTACTAATATTACTGCTAATACTGAGCCTAAAGTCTATGTTATTCTGTCCCCTCGTATCGTATTAAGCAACCAACTGTTAGCTGAGGTAAAAGGTGACTTATTACACAATAAAATTGATTGTCAATACTTGGTTGTTAATTCTAGCAATGATACACCAGAAAAAGATAAGTGGTTAGTTGAACTAGAGAATGAAGTTAACATTCACACCAGAACAATTAAATCAACTGTTAGTTCATCTGTCATTAAAGAAGATTATGAACGGTCCGTACGAGAACAAGTTTCGTTAGTAATATCATCCACGTATCATTCTGCACAACGAATAGTAGATGCTGGTATTCCTGTAGAGATTGTCTATTGTGACGAAGCTCATTATTTAGTTCGCGAAGACTTCCATTGGGTTACTACAGATTTTCCATCAACGAAAATGTTCTTCTTTACCGCAACGATGAGAGAAACACCATCAGAAGATGGTATGGGAATGAACAATGAAGAGCGTTTTGGTGGTATACTTTCTCAACAAAAACCATTACAAATGATTAATTCTGGGGACATTATTAGACCTAGAATGCACATTATCAATATTACAGAAAATATAGACGGTGACAATGCTGATGGTGCTGCAATATGTAGTGCTTATATTCAACACGATACAGCAACACAAATAAGTGGCAAATTGTTAGTAGTCACTAAAGGTGCTAAACATATTGAAGCTATTGTTAACAGTTCTGATATGAAACGTTTTTTGCGTACTCACCCAAATCTAACATTATTTGATATATCATCAGAACATGGTGCTAGAATTAATGGTGAAAAGACTAAGAGAAAGGAGTGGTTACGTAGATTACAGAACTTAGAAGATAAGGATCAGGCAATCATATTACATATCGATATTTTAACAGAAGGTATTGATGTACCAGGAATAACAGGCATCATGCCAATGAATGGTCAAGGTAGAGCTAAATTCCTACAAACTCTTGGACGTGCAACTAGATTACATCCAACTGATAGAACAAATTTGTGGAGTAATGTCTTTAAACCTAATGAGTTAGAAGAAATGATTAAACCATATGCGTGGATTGTTATACCAGCTTATGGTGACTTTGGTCAAGACTTAAAGGATAATATTAAGTTGATGGTTGATGAGTTACGGACATTTGGATTCAACCCATCAGAAGATATTGTTGTTAAAGAAAAACGTGGCAAAGAAACTCCTGTCCCTATTGATGGGTGCAACGGAATGGAAGACAATGTTAAAGAAATTGTTGACTTTACCGGTGAAATAATACACACAATCGAAGACGAAGAA
>CAZLLL010000132.1:0-7528 GCA_964560255.1 uncultured Methylomonas sp. | reverse complement strand
ACCCCGTTTCAAACATTTAAAGATTAAGTACAACAAGAAGTACTGTGTAATATCATGAATCGTAAACGTTATGGACGGGATAAAAATCCCATCCAGCGAAGAAACAACTCTATTACATCGTTTTCAAAAACTCAATCAACGCTAATTTATCATCATCACTGAGCCCAGCTTCTTCTTTAAAATAGTCAGTCCCAAAATAGTGCCCCCGGTTAACCACAAAGTCTGGACATTTACTAATTGCCAGCAATGGGTCAATGAGATCAGCAAACACTTCTTTAGCTTGTGCGTCAGTTGCATTTTCTGGCATTGCTTTCAAATCCTTTATTATTTTTTTCAACAAGCTACGTACCGCCTCTTTCTGCTCTAGATCCATATTGGAAAGCAGATTGATAGCCGTGCCTTTAGGGATAGGCCCTAATTCAACACCATCTTTATTGACCAGCCAGGGTGTTATATGACTAAAAGGCTTAGCCAAAAACTGCAAAAAATCAGGAAGATAGCCTTTCGGTACGCGCAAGTAACTGGTTGCCGTTGTCATATCGACCACGCCAGGTAGATCTTTACCTGAGAGTGTAGCGTATTTCTTGTTTCCTTTACGTTTCTGTGGCCATAATAGCCTTTCAATTGCACCATTAAAGGATGTCATTCGGTCATCAACAGACCCGCTCCAATAAAAATCGCCAATTGAATTATTCAGCAACAAAGGCGCAGTAGACCACACACTGATCAGTGAAGGAACTCGCGTATAACCTCGACCACCTGCAGGCATTTCATACTCCCTAGGCTCACCAGTATAAGGGTGATGCACGGTAATTTTTCCGACAGAAGGCAGATCCTTATAGGATTGCGCAGAAAAATTATCCCAGATGTCACCTGCAATAGCATTCGTTCCTAAAGGAGCACAGGCATTGGTTTCTAGTAAAGTGATTGGTACACGTAACTCGTTAGACATATAATTGTCTGCAAGGAAATCATCAGCCATCGCAATAGCTTTCATTTCTTGCTTGAATTCAGCTGTTTTAGTCCATTCCCAGTAATTATTCCAGCAAGTTAAATACCCCGTACCACTACACCCATCATCGGGAAAAAAGTTAAAAGCCTTTTCTGGCAATTTACTTGAATGGCAACGGGCACATGTTTCACCAAAAACGGATTTTCCTTGAGATATCTGACTACTATCCGTGGATAAGTACTTGTCCCCGCCAGGCGCATTCTTAAGTAAATCAGGTTGTGCTGTTGCGAGGAAAAATAAGGCTGTATCAGGTGTCTGACTTTTAGTGGCTCTCCAGTAAGCTGAATTTTTATCAGCCACTGCAATCTCTATCGGAGTGATTTTTTTACCCCCGACAAAAGGTTGGAAATGCTCTAACCATTCCTCACTAAAAAGCCCAATATTGATATAAACCCTGTTTAACGCCCCCAGTGCACCAACTGAATCAGCACCGTCTTTGAGTACGAGTGGAGACCAGACCTTATTAGGTTCTTCATAAAACTGATTTAGAGGGCTGTCATCAGGAACATAGCTATTGAAATGCGCATTATTAAGTTCTCCGCCTTTTAAGATTTCTTTATGCAGTTTCTTGGCAATCGCCATGCGCGGGCCAAAACTATAAACGGCATTCATTGTGCGCGGATTGTTGATATAATCAGTCGATGCAAATGACGTATCTAGTGCGCCTGGGCGTGATGTACGCATCAGTTGATAAGGGAAACTGGAGTCATCCACTTTCCAGTTAATAATCCGGTCTACCCAAAAATATTGTGCACCAGGATTGGAGTTAAGATTCGCCCATTCTGGATGTTCTGGATCAGCCGGAGGGTTACTAGGGTTAGGTCCCACATGACAAAATCCGCAGGTCATACCGACTCGATAGGGTCTGACTAAATCTTTATTATAGTAGTAAGAAGGGTCTTCGTAGTAACGGATAGGATCCCAGCTTTTTTCAGCCTTTTCATCAAAATCCGGATTAGGAAATAGACGTAAACCGACTATACCTGAGGCATAACCATAATATGAGCCTACTGCAATATTCTTGCCTCTTGCGCCAATTTTTACACCAGGATATTTTCTTTCATTTTCAAAAGGATCCGCTTCGCAACCTGGTTGACGTACATCTAGCCATAGACCGTAGCGATCTTTGCGCGGAGCTGTTGCATTTTCAAAACAAGGCTCGTTGACCAGACCTAGATATCGCCAACGGTTATTACGGTCATATTTTAAACTGGGGTGAGTGGATACCGTTTTTAACAAATCCGTTATTCCCGCACTTTCGCTGGCCACAACGTCCCAGAGTTTATCTGTTCCACCTGTCCAGACTATCCAGGTATTACGCCCTTTAATCACAGCTTCGACAGCTTCCTGGGGGGAAATGCCAGAGATATAGGGATCTAAAGCGGCAGCCATATTTGCCGGGTTTTTGGTCGCGCCATAGTCCATATCACGAAAATAATCTTCGTCAGCGGCCGGGAAGTCTTTAACAGCTAGACCCACACATTGTGCTTCATCTAACACCACGCCTGCCCCTTTACCGCAGGGAGAGTGCGAGAACCAGCTACAACTGGCTAACGAGAGTACACCCGCGCAGAAAAATAACACTCTTAATGGTGATTTTATAAATTTCATCCTATTCCTCCTAAGCAACAAGTGCTTAAAACATAAGTTTGGTCTGCGCTTGAACAATCAGCGTAGCACCGCCAATGTCGATAAGTTGGAAGACTTCCGTTACGGGAGAGTCTTACTAGTCGTATACACCGAAAAGGAGTTTATATGCAGGGAATTAAAGTAAATCGTCTGGAAGTAATAAGAAGCTTAGTTCCTAAATACAGCATCCCTCGGATATCTTGTAGGCTACTCTTGTTACACACTAGTGTCAAATCATGAAAATAGTATCCCTGATAGCCAATAATAAAATCAGAAAACAATGAAACACAGGCACGCCTTGCTAGTGACTAAGGGAGATGGTGGTGACTTCTATTAGCTGTTAATGCAGATTACTACCAAGAAAAGCCCGTTGACGCAATAATTATTTTAATATTAAACAATGAGGGAGATGGAAACAAATAATCATCCAATATTGCTGGTCTTTTTGTCCGTCTTCTGCGTTGTAGTAACCGTTACATAGCTTGCTATGCGCCGGTTACTACGCCTTGAATACGAACAAAAATCCTGCCCAATACTGGACGATTATTTATTTCCAGCTCCCTGAGTTATATATTTACCATATTATGCACAGTCAATAGTCGTCACTACCTATTTTTTAGCGAGCATAATTTTTTAATTTCAGCTTTACCAGGACTGCATTTTAGTAAGCATGAATTAATCTCATTACTCATCGTTTTTCAGATAAATATAATTTTGAAAATCCAGACCACACCCTCTACAATACCTAACTCAGTTCTCACTTTTCTGATTTTATACCATGGTCAATACATCAACCTCTTCTGAACGTAGCCTTTCCTTAATTTTATTATTCGCAGGAACGCTATTTGTCAGTGCTTCTCTGATGTTTGTTTTACAGCCATTATTCGGTAAGCTTATGCTGCCTTTACTGGGTGGATCACCAGCCGTCTGGAATACCTGTATGGTGTTTTATCAAATGCTGGTGTTTTTAGGTTATTTATACGCACATTATTTATCCACTCGCTTAACACAGACACGCCAGATTCAGGTACATGCTGCCGTTGTATTGCTTAGCCTGATTGCATTACCGGTTGCTTTGCCAGAAAGTATGGTGCCACCGACAGACAGCAACCCGACCTTATGGCTGGTATGGACTTTATTTATTTCTATAGGCTTGCCCTTTTTTGTTATTTCTACCACCTCACCGCTAATTCAAAAATGGTTCTCGCAAGTGGGTCATCATACCAGTCATGATCCGTATTTCCTTTATGCTGCCAGCAATATAGGCAGTCTGCTTGCTTTATTAAGTTACCCATTTATTATTGAGCCAAATATTGGCTTAAATATACAAAAAAGCACATGGACAGGAGGTTATATTGGGCTACTTCTGTTAATTGCTGTCTGTAGCTGGTTTTTTATACGATTGCATCAGCAAACAAATACGGATGAAGAACAGGATGCTCAAAACAATGAGCCACCATCAATTTCCAGTAAATTTTACTGGTTAGCTTTAGCTTTTGTTCCGTCTAGCTTGCTTTTAGGCTTAACAAATTTTGTGAGTACTGATATTGCCGCCGTCCCTCTGCTATGGATTATCCCACTCACCTTATACTTGCTTTCCTTTGTCTTGGTATTTTCGCGCTGGGCGAATATAATTCATCGACTATCACTGCAGTTACAACCCATCGTATTATTGCCCTTTATTGCATATTCGTTTATTAATCCCGCGATATTGCCCTATTGGCTGGATTTGACTTTACACCTTGCCGCTTTTTTCCTTGCAACCATGGTTTGCCATGGAGAATTGGCAAAAAATCGACCGCATACTGCATATTTAACCTTATATTATCTGATTATGTCTTTTGCAGGTATGTTGGGTGGCATGTTTAATACCTTTGTTGCACCGTTTATTTTTCAGGGAATTTATGAATACCCGCTGATGATAGTCGCCGCGTTATTATTGAGGCCGACTGATGAAGGAGTAAATGATACAGAGCAATGGAAGGTTTGGGGCGTACAGGCTATTTTTCCTGTTTTACTTTTTGTATTGGGCTGGGCAATCTATTTAAGTGTGTCTGATTTAGGCAGCTATATGGATAATATTGGTACGGCATTGATTATGTTTGCAGGTTTAACCTACGCATTCCGTCGTCAGGCAGTGAGTCTGGCTTTACTAACGGCTGTGATTATTTTCTTTATTGTCGGATTGCGTACCTATATGTCTAATACTATCTATCAGCAGCGCACTTTTTTTGGGGTGGTATCGGTGCGTGATAGCGTGCTGTTAAATGCACAAGGGCGACCTGAAAAATACAAAGAATTATTTCATGGTACAACCAAACATGGGGCACAACGCAGTGCTAAAGGCTTTGAACAAGAGCCACTCACTTATTACAGTCGTCCGGGACCAATGGGACAACTATTTAAAGCCTATGATGCTGTTAATCAGCAATGGCAAGTAGCCGTTGTTGGTTTAGGGGCAGGTGCTTTAGCCTGTTATGCTAAACCGCAACAAGCCTGGACTTTCTATGAAATTGATCCCGTTATAGCGGAGATTGCACTAAATAGCCGCTACTTTAGTTATTTACAGCGTTGTACACCCAAAGCAGAAATGATCATTGGCGATGCACGATTATCCTTGCTGGCAGAACCCGATAGTAAATTTGATTTGCTAGTGATTGATGCATTTAGCTCAGACTCCGTCCCTACGCATTTATTAACTCAGGAAGCCTTACAGCTGTATTTTAGTAAAATAAAAGCAGGCGGCTTATTAGCTTTTCATATTACTAATCGACATTTAGATTTAAAAAAAGTTTTAGCTGATCATGCTAAGCAACTAAAATATGCGGCTTTAATTCAAGAATTTAAGCCCAAAAAGGACATACCACTGGTAGTCGCAACTGACTGGATTGTTTTTGCGAATAAGCAACAGACGCTAGCCCCCTTATATAAAAATGGTCTAGGCCGCTGGCAGAAAACGGGCTTGTATTTTGGTATAAAACCCTGGACAGATGACTTTACCAATATTGTGAGTATCTGGAAGTAGCTGGGTATTTGTAACCATTCAGTCCCCCTCCTTACCAAGGAGGGGTTAGGGGGAGGTTTTATTAGAAAAAGGCTCCTCAACTCCCATTTTACAAAAGGGGATCTGAACGGTTACGGGTATTTTCTTGTTAAGAAAGTGCTTAGAATCATGCACAGCTACCGTTTTAATACGTGGCGTTTCCAGTTCGTAGGGCGCGGCTTTAGCCCGCTAGTGCTAAAGTTATTTTAAAGGTGGACTGAAGCCGCGCCCTACGGATCTACTGTATGTCCCGTCTTAAATTCGTAGCCTCATGCACGGAATCTGTAGATGCGAATTCATTCGCACAGCACGGAAAACCTGCAATAGCCAAAAGCTATTGCATTCCTGTCTACAACCTTGTGTTAAGAAGTTGCTCAATTGTGTCATGCACATTCCTAAGTTATTTCGTGCACGATCCTTAACTAGGGAATGGGAATTGAATAAGTTGTGCAATTATGACGCAGTATTTTTGTTTGCCTTCAAGGCGCGGTAACAGGCGCATAGCTAGCTACGTAACTGTTTCCGCAACGTAAAAGGCGAACAAAAAGACAAGTCAGAATGCACAAGTTATTTGATTCCCATTCCTAGGCTCTACAACGAGATATTTAACATTCTCCGATAAAACAGCAAGCTGTAAAACCGTAAAAAGTATCAAGAGGTCACATAATGAATCAACAACAAAGTGAACATGTCGCATTAAATCGTGGTAATGAAAATACTAGTAACTCTAAATCGTCAGGTTCTGCAAAAGAAAATGAGCAGCGTTCGAAAACAACAGCGTCAATTAACAGTATCAGACTAAATCAACCAGATCCTCGTGGCTTTAGGGTAACTGATATTTTCTGGTGTACACACGATTATGTAATATTCAAGGCAGGTGGACGCGTTAGCCCGATGTTCAGCGATGATAAAAACATTGCTCAGGCACAGCGCATTCGCTATATGCAATTAGGCCAATCACTGGCACGCATCAACACCCTTGAGCCAGGTAGAGTGGTGGAACGTCAAACTCCCGTTTTGACAACCATCAAGAAACTGTTGCACTGGGGGGCTGGTGAGGCAAAGCAAGCTGAAATAGGATTTAGCGAAGAGCCCTGGGTTGAGCCAAATGCAAGTAGCCGCGACTATTTTAGTCGTGAAATCGCACGAGCCGTTGCACTTTGCCTAGAAGATATGATGGATGAGAGTGGGAAAATACTGGATGCACTTGAACTTAAAATTGTTAATTTGAAGCAGAACGAATATCGTATGCTCTATCTGCTAGCCTGTTTTGGCTTGATGGTCGTTTACGTCGGCACGGTGATTTTTTTGACTTATGATGTCAATATTGATCCAGCCAAGAATCGTCTGGACTTCTTTGTTGCTAATAATACCGTGGCACTACGCGCAACATTAATGGGCGCTTTGGCCGGATTTTTTTCAGTATCACTGGGAATTAAAAATCTAAATTTTGATCTGGATGCACGCTCTTATCTGATTATCTCATACGGTTTTATGCGTCTTTTTGTGGCAATTATTGCAAGCCTTTTTATCTATTATGCGATCCGTTCTGGCTTTGTCTTTGCCAATCTTCAATCGGACGTATCTACTGGAATAGCCACTCTCTATGTACTGGCCTTTCTCTCCGGTTTTAGTGAGCATTTTGTTCCGAATGTGCTGAAAAAAATTGAGCAGGGTCAACAAGGGGCAAGTACAGAGGAACCTAAAGGAGAGATGAAACAAGCACCCGATGTCAGCGGCTCAAAAGGAAAATAATAAATTTAGAGTATCTGGGTCATCAAGAGCCAGCCTTGTCCGTCTTCTGCGTTGTAGCAACAGTTACGTAGCCAGCTATGCGCCTGTTA
>CAZLLL010000131.1:4408-7564 GCA_964560255.1 uncultured Methylomonas sp. | reverse complement strand
TCCCTCAAGTTGATGCCATTATGTCTTCAACTCGTAAATGTGGCCATGATACAGACATTAAAACGTGGGGCGATTTAGGATTAGAGGGCTCTTGGGCGGGTAAAACCATTCAGTTATATGGACGTAATTCAGTATCAGGAACCTACGGCTACTTTAAGAAAAAAGCTTTATGTAAAGGTGATTACAAAAGCAATGTAAACGAACAACCAGGTTCAGCATCCGTGGTTCAATCAGTTACCTCTTCCATGAATGGTATTGGCTACTCAGGTATCGGTTACAAAACTTCAGGCGTTAAAGCCCTACCTTTAGCTAAAAAACCAGGTCGAGCATTTGTAGCGGCAACCCCTGAAAATGCAGTCGCAGGAAAATATCCTCTAGCACGTTTTTTATATGTTTATGTCAACAAACAACCTAACAAACCTTTAGGTCCAATTGAGCAAGAGTTCCTTAAAATGGTATTATCGCAATCAGGTCAAAAAGTAGTGATTAAAGATGGATATATTCCTTTACCGGCTAAAGTCGTGGCAAAAGCATTAGAATCTATTAAATAAACTTAGGATGTGTACATGGAGGTACAACAGGGATGTATAAAATAATTTAAGCTCCCTCAAAAGTAACAAGTTATTTTATTAAAGTAGAGCCAAAAGTTGCCATTGTGACTTTTGGCTTTTTTGTATGCAAAGCTTATGAGTATCAAGTAAAAACAACCAACTTCCCTGACTTATACCCCGCCGCACTAAAAATTTTCATGACTATAAACTTACCAAGGGTTGATTTAAAAAAATAACAGTTTTAGCGTCCCCTTTGAAAAAGGGGACTTGAAGGGGATTAAATCAATATTTTCAATTATCAACCTGTGTTTTATATCGCCATGAAATGTTTTTGACCGTTAATCATTAGCCCATTCTGTAGTCGTTAATCTGCAAAAGCTAAAACTCTAGGTAATTATTCATGTCAGCATTTTTTACAACTTGTACTGTATTATAAGTAACTCTCTAGCAATAAAAAACATAAAATATTACAGATCAATAAGTTATAAACCATGGTATGTTTTTTGCATTTAAACGCTAGCTACTTTTACAGAGATACACAACAACCAAAAAGATAACAAGGCTATCAATATGTTGAATTCTATTTTCAAGTAAATATTAATTCACTGAATCTATATAGCGTTAAAGCAAATTCATTTGGGTTTATAGCGATTAAAACAAGCAAATAAGATAGAAAAGGACATAAAAATGCAGTGCAGAATTATCACATTAATAGCAATCCTATTTTCCCCTCACTTAGCCCAAGCCAATATAGGGATTGTTACAGATATTTTAAAAGTACAGACAGCCGCACTGAGTAAAACATCAAATAACACAGCCAACCAACTTGCTAGTAATTTAGATGTTCAAATAGTTAATTTATACGCCATTATTGACAATGATTTGATCTTTGATGAATTAGATCCTGAAATGTTACTGAAAACTGTCGACATTATTTACAATCACCCCACCTTTCAATCACGATCAGGTTTGACCACCACTTTAAGCGGCATTAGCAACCTAACTGAAGATGCTATTTTTATTAATGATGCATATTCAGCCGCCAAAGGTATTGTAGGCAGCTTAAAAGCCTTTAAAAAAGTAACTCAACAAGTTTCATCCATCTTTAAACTGGGCGACACAGCAGAAAAATTACGATTACGCTCACATATACTGAATAATTTACTTCAATATGGCAGTGGCTATAACAACGCTTATCTTGAATTAAAAAATAATGTAAACGATTATCTGATTTTAAGTAATCAGGCCGATCAATTTTCTGATTTTGTTCAATATCTAGTTGCCATTGGGGAAACTGGTTCAAACTCAGAAGACGCTTATAAAGCAATTGATGCGCTGATTGCCGCCTTAAAGCCAAAAGTAGCTTCCGAGGCGCTGATCAATCTAAGGAATGGGGAATGGGGTAAGCTGGTTATACAAGATTATATTATCGAACGATGGAGAGGGAAGGAGTATGACTTTAGTGGTATGAAAGCCTACACAAGGGATGGTGATGCTTGCCTTGGTTTTTTTGACTTTTCAGCCTGTAAAGTAAAATCAGATGTTACAACAGATGATATTTATGTGCCTGATGGTAGTGGCTATATAGAAAGCTATTATGATTTTGAGGTGCAAGTAACTCGTAGCCTACTCGCGGGACAAGCAAATACTTTTATAATTGAACTCCCTGAATCCATAGTTAATCACCCCACACTTGGACATCCAGTCTCAGTTAGTTATCGTGCTAGTGGAGTCGATATTTTACAAACCTATGCTACATCAGTCACCTCAACTATTCCCATTGCAAACAGTACAGTTGTTCAAGCTTTTGCTTTTGATTTAAATATCATCAAAAATTTTTCGAGGCTTGAAGTCAGTGTGCAATACGACACAGGGTTTCCACTTTTGGCACAAAATTTTTTATGGTTTAATCCACAATTAACAGAATTATCACTGATTGATTTGCCCATTGACCCGACAACAAATGGATTTTCCCTTGGCATAAAAATATGTGGCGATTCAATTAATAATGTAAAACTAGGCTATAAAAATACGGTTCAAACTGAATGGCAATATGAATCCATTAAACTGATTGGCGGTATTGCGCAGGAAATGGACTGTAAAAAATACACAGTTGATATTGATGGCTGGGGTATACACCGCTATGCCTCGTCAAATCATGATATTCAGCTCTCTATAAAAGCAGCAGGACTTACTTCGGCAATAGAAACTTTTTTTCTAATCAATAGCAGTGATACAGACAATGATGGCATGAGGGACTACTGTGAACAGCAATACTTTGGTGATTTATCCAGATTGCCTGAAGATGATGAAGATTCTGATGGCTTGAGTAATATTCGTGAATGTCAGCTAGGTTCAAACCCTACAATAGCAGGTGTAGCAGGCATTACAAACAAAGTCGATATTGAACCCTATTTACTAAATAATGGTTCAACCGTCAATGACTGTACCTTGGATGAGAGTTATTGGGCAAATGTGAATATCCGCTGTATAACTACCTTGGATAATGATGTTGTTATTGTGGGTAATGTGGAATTACAGAACAATTTTTTAGACCTAAATGGATATGTACTAACGATAAAAGGTGATTTAGTTCATTCGGGGG
>CAZLLL010000131.1:0-4308 GCA_964560255.1 uncultured Methylomonas sp. | reverse complement strand
TGCAAACAGTTAGTTTTCAACGTCCAGGTAGTAATGATTCCCATTTTAATATATTGGAAATTAGCAACAGTTCTATTGAAGGTGTTGAGCTACAGACAATTGTACATATAGTTTCCGAGCTTATAGCGACGACTACGCCTATTATGTATTCTAAAAATCTATCGCTGTCGGGTACTGCTGTAATTAGTCAGGGTGACTGGAATTTAAATTTATCTGTGGATAGGAGTTGGACATTACAACAGGATCAAGTGGTAAATAAGAATTTATATATAAACTCTTCTAAGTTAGACCTAAATGGATATGTACTAACGATAAAAGGTGATTTAGTTCATTCGGGGGGGACTTTAGATGTTAATGGGGGCCAATTAATAGTTAAAAATGACTATTTGGTTTCTAAAGCAGATAAAGCTTACGGCTCAGGTCAGTTGCATATGGATCAGGTAGAAGATCGAGTATTGGTAGAAGGTGATTTTTTCTTCAATACTACAGGTTATGGGTTTCGTAGTTCGGCTCCTCATAATTACTTATCTGCTGGTGTATTAGAAATTAAAGGGAGCTTTGAACAAAAGGCAGGGGATGGATATCATTATAAGAACTTTTATACACAAGGGACGCATAGAGTTGTTTTATCAGGGGCAAGCTTGCAAACAGTTAGTTTTCAACGTCCAGGTAGTAATGATTCCCATTTTAATATATTAAACCTTTATAACACATCAGTTGATGGTGTGGAGCTAGTCACTAAAACTAGTGTTACAAAGCTATTTGACCATCAGCGTAACGTCTTTTCTTTATTTGATAATTCCACTGCTAACTTTGTAGATTATGATGCTGACGGTATAAAAGATCATCTTGATAGCTACCCTACAATTCCTTTAAATTCCACAGCGGATCAAGACGGTGATGGCATTCCTGATCATATTGAAATAGCAAATGGCCTAAACCCATTAGATAGTACTGATGCACATACTGATACAGATGAAGACGGCTATACAAATTTAGAAGAATATTTGGCGGGTACAGATATCAATGATAGTGCTTCTATCCCAATGCCTGATAGCCCCCTTGTTTATCCTGAACTAAATACTTTTCATAGTCATCTTGCTGTTAGATTAGATAACCCTAGAAATGACTCATCCATTTATTACACACTGGATGGAACTGTGCCTACGCTTGCTTCGGCACTGTATTCAGGTGCCTTTTTATTAGAGTCTAGTGCAACCGTCAACGCGATTGTTATTCAAGCTTCTGGACAAGCAAGCCCTATTGCAACAAAAGACTACAGCGTACTCAATAAAGCGGTCTGGACACCAATCCCTGGATTAAGCTGGCAGTGGCAATTACAAGATGATTTTGATGATTCTATTAAAGCTAGAGTTTATGACCTAGATTTATTTGATACGCCAGCAGAGACCATTGCAACATTAAAAGCAACAGGGCATCGGGTGATTTGTTACTTTAATGCAGGAGCCTGGGAAAACTGGCGTGATGATGCAAGTGACTTTTCTGAGGCCGTAAAAGGTAATGCTTTATCAGGTTATGCTGATGAAAAATGGCTGGATATTCGCGATATAGAGGCGCTTAAAACAGTGATGCAAGCTCGCCTAGATCTGGCGGTAAATAAGGAGTGTGATGCTGTAGAACCTGATAATATAGATGGATATACAAATAATACGGGGTTTGCTTTAACCGCCAATGACCAAATACATTACAATTTATGGCTATCTAATCAAGCAAACGCTAGAGGCTTATCCATAGGTTTGAAAAATGATGTAGGGCAAATATCCACACTGGAACCCTTCTTTGACTGGGCATTAAATGAGCAATGTTTAGAATTTAATGAATGTGATACTTTGCAGCCCTTCATAGCAGCTAATAAAGCTGTATTTGGGGTTGAGTATTTAACAGCGGATAATATTCCAGATACCAGTGCAGTGTGTATTACGACAGATGCTAAAAAATACAGTTGGCTTATTAAAAAACCTGAACTAGATAGCTGGGTAGATAGCTGTGCAGATTATCGTGAATTTATAGATGCAGATAATGATGGGGTGGTCGATTATGAAGATAACTGTTTAAATATCGAGAACATTAACCAGCGCGATACGGATAACGATGGATTTGGCAATAGATGTGATGCTGATTTAAATAATGACGGCGCAACTAATTTCGCGGATTTTGCCAGTTTTAGACAGCATTTTTTTACAGCTTCACCTGATGCTGATTTAAATGGGGATGGTGTGGTTAATTTTGCTGATTTTGCAATATTCAGATCACTGTTTAACCAACAACCAGGCCCTGCTGCGGGCCAGTAAATAAATAACTATTTTAGACTAAGGAAAAACAAACAATGAAAAAAATATTACAAGGCGCTTTACTTTTATCCGCTGGATTTATAGGCTCAGCTCAAGCTGTCAGTATTGGCTTAAATACTGATGATAGTCGAGTAAATCTCGGTGAAACAGTTAAGGTAGGAATAAACTTTGATTTTGATAGCGAATCTTTTGGGGGAACATTCCAGTTAAGCTATGATGATTTTATTTTAAATAATCCCGTGTTCAATTTTTCATCTGCATCTGATTTAGGTGGTTTTGGAGTTCAAGATAATGTGTCACGTGTTGATTATGGCGTGGGTAAACTGGATATTTCTTTTGGTACACTGAGTTTTGGCCAAGGTGTTTTTGGTGCTGGGTTATTAGGGTATCTAACCTTCGATACCATTGCGGAAGGAAGCACTGTAATAAGTTTAAAAGATACCTTAGGTGGGTTTACTGACTTTAATACTTTTAGTACGCAAGCTGTAGATTACCAAAATGTCTCTGTCGATGTTGTTAGCAGTGTTCCTGTCCTTGCAGCATTATGGTTATTTGCCAGTGCTTGTGGAGTATTGGTTGGACGTAGAAATAAAATCACATAACTCAATACAATCCACAAGTTTATAAGAACTCAGTAAATTCTTGAGTTATTCTTATTGGAGATGGGCCTATTGGCCTAGATTGTAACAAGATCAAAAGCAATCTCGGCCAATAACCCCTCACTTTATCGACAAATCTCCAAATATTATTAGAATGCAGGGAAAGTTAATAATGGGCACCTCGAATCAAACAAGGGTGCTATATAAATAACGTCTAACCTCCTTCAAGAGAAAAAAATTATTTTATTAAAACTCATCACCCTTTATAGGTGTACGGATAGGAACCCTATCAAGTATCCCTTGAAATTCAGAAGGGTTTGCTTTTTTTGCACGTTGAGTTAAATCGTTTTCTGTTGATATCGCTGATATTTTTTCAGATACAGCTGATGAAATAAACTGATTTATTGAAACGCCTTCTTCTTGTGCGATCTCTTTAATATGGCGATGTATTGAGTTAGGTAATCTTAAACTTAAAGTACTCATTTTAATGTCTCCAACCGTTCTTTGGGGGTAATAGCCTGAATTCCAAATTTTTCAATTCCTTTGAAATCTTTAATATTATGGGTAATAATTTGATTGGTTTTTGATGCTACACAAACCTCAAGAACATAGTCATCCTTAGGGTCTTTAAGATACGGCCGCCATAGAAAATAAATTTCTTGAAAGTCACTAAGAGAACAAAGATTATCAAGTATTATATCGACCTCTGCATTTGATAACATCAGCATTGATTGCTTTCGCTTTAAAATATCTTCATATTCAAATAATAAAGTTGTTGAAATAGTAGGTTTCAGCTTACCATTAGCAATATTCTTTAATATCTGAAAAGATGCTCCTGTAGATGAATATAACCCAGCAAAAAGTACATTAGTATCCAAAATAATTACATTATCCCTCACGCTTAAACAATACCAAATATGGTATCACTGGTCAATTGTTTCATGAATATCCTTTTGCATATTCATTTAATACCCAAATAAAAAAATCCTGCAAAACCTTGCAACATCTCGTCACAAACCTGTCACATTAATGTCATATGCCTGTCATATTAGTTTTTTAAACTAGCCCCATGACTGAATTAAATAATACCCCGGCCTCCTCATTGTTCCAGCATGAAACATTGACACACCATCAACGTTGGCGACTCATTAAAGATAATGTTGCGGGCAAAGCTGTTGTACTTGGCGGCCTTGGCGTAATCGTTGCTATCGTGATGATTTTCTTTTATCTACTGTATGTTGTTTACCCCTTATTTGGGGATGCAGAGGCAGAATCAAAGTCTCAATATAGCGTGCCGGAATTACAATTAGGTAAAACGTTGCACTTAGCAATGGAAGAACAGAATGAAGTGGCGGTTAGGTTCACTGGTCAGGGAAATGCTATTTTTTTTAAGGTAG
>CAZLLL010000130.1:0-7580 GCA_964560255.1 uncultured Methylomonas sp. | reverse complement strand
TCTTTATCAATGATGAGCCGATTGAAAATAGTGGCTCAATAGGTGGCTCAATAGGTGGCTCAATAAATCTGACACCAAGACAAGAAGAAATTCTGGAGATTATAAAAAAAGATAACAAAATTAGCTATAGAGCGATGGCGGAAAAACTCAATATTAATGAATCTGCCATAAAAAAGCATCTCAATAATTTAAAAGAAAAGAAACTGTTAAAGAGAATCGGTGGAACTCGTGGATATTGGGAGCTTATCAATAAATGAATAAAAAATATTGGCTCTGGTAGGTCATTTTTTTATAGAGAATATTGCGACAACGGGGTAATGATCAGACCCTCCTGAGTTATTAACGACATAAGCTCTATTAATTTCAAAATGTTTACTGAAAAAAATATGGTCAATACGCATGAGTCTAAAAAAAGTTCCAATACGCCGCTCAGGTGATGGAAAGGTAAAGCCAAAACCAAAACCTGCTTGCTCAAAAGCATTGTCTAAGTGCTCTCTTATTTTTATATAAGGATGGTTTAAAATAGTTGCATTAAAATCTCCAGCAACTAAGATAGGGTGTTGTTCATGAGAAATTTGTTCAGCCAGGCGTTCAACTTGTTTGTATTGTCCATCTGTTTTAAAAAAAGATTTTTGTAAATGCACATTCCAGGCTCTAACATCATATTCGGGTAATTTGATTATGATAGAGCCAGCATTGTCATTTTTATCGCTCGTGGGTTCTATCATAAATCGACTTATTGTTAGCTCTTTCGCTAAGTTATATGATAATTTACCCTGATAATGTGGTTTTAGATATTTTATTAAATCTCTCGCTTCTATCCCTGAAATTTCTTGCATAAATAGGATGTCTGGCTTTTCTGAAATGATAACATCGGCTACTGCCCTAATATTCCCATTTCTTCCCATTTTACTGTACGTCATTACTTTATAAACCGACTGATCCTTATGTTCTATCCTTTGAGATGGGATGAATAACGGTATGTAAGGGAAACTTAATAGCAATGCCAGTATAAATAAGCTGGTCGCGAGCCTTTGTTTTTTTATTAATAAGGAAATTGCTACAAAAATTAATAATATTGCTATTAACCAAGGAGCAATATAGCTAATAAACCGAACAACGACAAACTTCTCTCCTGTTATAAAAAATAAAATCAGCCAACAAATAACAGCTGAACAAAGAGACCAGAGTAGTATTGATAACCATTGAATATATTTAACGTGATTTTCCTGTAACTTCATTTGTAATTATATTTTCTGGGAATTTGTAACTGCTCAGGGAGAAAGCTTGATATCCCTAGCTAATTTTATCCCCATTTAGGTGCAAATAATAGCAACTTGCAAACATATTACGTAACCGTTCACCTACCCCCAAAATGGCTTAATAAGTTGTTTTTTAAAGGTTAATTTGATTAGTAGTTTTAGTTCTATTTGTTGGAAACTTGAAGAATAAAATATATTACCTTATTTTACAATATATTATATTGTTCGCGTTATTCGGCAATATTTTACTTATACTTTTCAGTTCGTTAAAAAACAATAACTTAAGGGGTACGTGAACGGTTACCATATTACTTAGTCTATCGTTCGATTTTTATGGTATATTTTTTATTACAAAAAAAAGACTTATAAATTAAAAGAGTGATTTTAGGGCACTACAAATTTAATTTAGTATAAATTCACGCTGCTAATCCTGGGTAACCGTTCAAATCCCCCTTTGTAAAATAAGAGTTGAGGAACCTTTTTCTAATAAAACCTCCCCCGAGTTAGCCGCTTTCCTTAAAAACAATAAATTGAGATGAGCTATGTAGGTTGTGGGTGAGGCACGAACCCCAACACTTTAGCTATGGTATTTTGTTGGGGTTCGTGCCTCACCCACAACCTACACCTTTAAACGAATGGCCTACAAATATTAAGCATGTCCCGTTTTAAGTTTGTAGCCCAATTAGTTAATTCTAGAATCTGGCATCAATTCATTTGCGAACCACGATAAGACGACGAAAGTATCTTTTGCTAATTTCCCTATTTCTTAGTCAGAAAACCTTGCCAACGACGGATAAAGCAAATCAATTTCAGAAATCGGTAAGCCTTTTTTCTCCGGGGAATAGCGACTGTATTGTGATAATGTAGTCGGATCAATATCGCCAATAATTTGCGTCAGTTCTGATAAGCGTATGCCTTGTTTTACCAAAAAAATAATATATGAATGCGATATAAAAGCAGCTGTCACCTTTTCAGTTTCAGAAAAACCGGCATCAACAGATGCATAAACCAGCATTGCTGCCAGCTTTTCTACTGATATAAGTTTTCCTCGCCCTTTATACCACACAGGGCAAGGTTCAATATGCTCAAACAGTGACTTTAAAGAGGTATTGAGACTAATTGAACGCGGCTCTTCTCCTTTAATATTGATACTGTCATTATCAAAGTCAAAATCATCTCCTGTAAGCCTGCTAACTTCATCAAGATTCAAACCACTTAACAGTAGGGATATCAGCTGCTTAGCTTTAATGTCGGCCGCGTCCAGTAAGTCATCCAGCTCATTTGTGCTCAGTTCCTTGAGTAAGTCTTGTTCAAGTTTATCATTTTCATTATGTTGTAAGGAATAATTTGAATTTTGTTTTAACTGCTCCTGTTTTTGCTGATAAGTGCTAATTAAATCTGGCGACATATCTCTGTATAAATTACTTCCAGTGACAGAAATAGTCGTTGTTTGCTCTTCCTTGCGAGTTAAAAAATCAACAATCCAGACACCCAGAAGAGCTAAAAAAATTGAGCTAACAAATGCAATAATAGCATCTCTCGTATAATGTGGGCTGATAGGTTCGCTTGGGAAAAATGCACGCTCTATGACTTTAACTTGTGGAAATTTTTCGGCTTGCTTAGCCTCAATTTGTGTCAACCTTTCTTGCGTAGTTCGTTTAAGCAGTTCCAAGCCTTCCAAATCACCGAGAAAAGCCTCATGCTCTGAAAATCTTGAGCTAAATTCTGTGGCTTCATTTTTATGCTGTTTAAGCTGTATTTCTATTTCACGCAATGATTGCCGCGCAGCATCATACTCTTGCTCTGCTTCTGTCAAGACAATACTTTTACCAAAATTTCGCTTTCTCCGAATTTCCTCCTCCAACTCTTTAATTTGTTGAGGAAGTACGGTTAAAACAGGATTAAGTTGTAAATAGCTGCGCGTATATTTTTCATCTAAACCCGTTAATTTTTCACGCAACTTTTGCAGCCTTCTCTCAAGCGATCGCATTCCATTTTTGTCTTCGCTAGGTAGCACAGCTTTTCCCTGCACAATAGCTCTTTTAATAGCATCAAGCTTAGATTTCGCCTTTACTGCATCGTTGTTAGCCAGACTAAGAGATTGATTTAATCCTCTAAACTTGGCAAGAGACTCATTTTCGAAAATATTATCACGACCTAAAGATGTTATATTATTGACACTTCTAAAGTGTTCCAGTTCTGCACGTTTAATTAAAATTTTATCACTCAGTCCAGACAGTTCTTCTTGCAATACCTCTATCGTTAAACCAGATGTTTGTTTAATTTCATCAGAACGCCTCTGCAAATAAACCTCAATCCAGGTGTTTATAATAGGCGCTAAAAATTCGTCCTGATGACCATTTGCAGCTAATTCAACGAGGTTTGTTTCTGGTACTGCCTCAACAGTTAACATAGTTCGTAGTTCGGGAACGGTTATCCTGGAGAAAAGCAAATGGGTATCTTGTTGCTGATTTTTCTCCAATTGAGTCAGGGTTTCTTGCAACAGTTCCTGGCCAGTAAGAATTTGCCTTTGTATTGCAACATGCTGGATATCTGCTTTTTCACTTTGTTCATCAATAGCTGTCTGCGCAACAGTTAATATAGTCGCATAGCTCCGATAAAGCGCGGGACGGCTATACACATAGCCCAGACTAAGCATTGCACTGAGTAGAAAAACGAGTGTAAAAACAATAAATCTGCGCTCCTTATACCAAGGCTTCTGAGGAAGCTTGGGTGCATTATAAGGTTGCTGATTTGGCAGAACTTCTATTTGAGGAAAAGCGTTATCCATAATCTAAATACTCGAATATATAATAAAAATGTAACCGTTTATCCCTCCTTATCAAGGAGGGATAAACGGTTACATAAAAATGATAGGGCTACGGATTTCTAAGGAATGTGCATGAAAACTTGAAACAAGTTACAAATCTGTAGGATGGGCAAAGCGACAGCGTACCCATTCCTTAAACAAACACTTCTTCTAGAAAATTTTTCATACTTTGCCAGGCACGCCTATCGGCAGTTTCGTTATACACTGTACCCAAAGCAGGAATATTAGCCTTAGGATTAGTAAAAGCATGTAGCGTATTACCATAGTGATGTAATTGCCAATCTACGTTCAATCTCGTCATTTCAGCAGTAAATGCCGTTAACTGTTCTGTTGATACCATCGGATCATCATGCCCATGCAAAGCCAGAACTTTAGCAAGTATCGGGTTGTCAGTATTTTTTTCTGGTGGGTATAATAAGCCATGAAAACTAACAATCCCTTTTATATCTGCTCCCATACGCGCTAGGTCTAAAACACAAAGACCACCAAAACAAAAACCAATCGCGGCAATTTTTTTATCATCAACCCACGGCAATAAGCTCACTGCTGAGAGCGCGGCATGAATACGTTGCTGTAGAAAGTGCCGGTCATCAATAAAAGGCTGCATGAGTGCAGCATTTTCATCAGGGCTGGCCCCTAAAACACCTTGTCCATACATATCCAGTGCAAACGCGACATAGCCGAGTTCAGCAATTTGTTCTGCCTTATTATTAACAAATTCATCGCGCCCTCCCCAGGCATGACTAATTAAAACAGCAGGTCGCCTTTCTGTAAAACGATCATCATAGGCAAAAAATGCCTGTAATACAGTATCACCATGCAAATAATTGACAGTATTAGAAACTATTGCCACATCAAGAACCTAAAAATTTCCAAAATTATACACAACCACTCTATTCACAATGGGTTTTAGCTTATCTTTGAGCATACTTTTATGCTTTTTACTGTGCATATAATTTTCCAGTGCTTTAGCATTTTCAAAGGTGACAGTTACCGCCACATCAAAGGTATCATCCACTATTGAGCGATCACTGGAAATCGCAGCACTGACATGACGCGCAACAACCCCAGGAACGTTTTCCAGAGTACGGCTCGCGTTAATAAACTGCTCACGCATTTGTGCATTTCCAGGCTCTTTTAACCAGACAACAACAACATGACTGACCCGAAGGTCTTGCTTTGCATGTGCTGTATAGGCGGTCAATAATAATCCGATGAATACAATGCTAGATAATAATTTTTTCATTAAATTTCTCCTGATTTTTGTAGGTCTATAATAAAACCTGCCGAGGCTTCTTCAATTAAATCTAATACTTTTTCAAAACCATAAGCCCCTCCATAATAAGGGTCTGGAACTTCTCTAGTCGGTAAATGGGGGGCATACTCTAAAAAGAGTTTAATTTTGTGTTGATATTCCTCAGGACAGACCTTCATCATTGAGGCATGATTATCTTCATCCATCGCTAATAAGTAATCAAAATCTTCAAAATCCCCCATAATAACTTTGCGAGCGCGTATCTTACTTAAATCAACTTCGCGATCTTGTGCGGCTTTTTGTGCACGCAAATCTGGCGACTCGCCGGTATGATAAGCATGTGTTCCTGCTGAATCAATTGAGAACCTATCTATAAGATATTGATCTGTAATTATTTTATTAAACACACCTTCCGCAGTAGGTGAGCGGCAGATATTGCCCATGCAAACGAAAAGAACTTTAAGCTGTTTATCCTGATCCATAACTGTATGAATTAATTAAAATGAAGTTTATATTTTGTATTACTATTTTATGCTAACTTGCATACATATAAGCGTATCAATCCATTTTAATGAATAATACACAAATTGAAAAGCTTGTTTATTTATTCTTGAGTGAGTAAGCGTTCAGTCCCCTCTTTATCAAGGAGGGCTTTAGGGGGAGGATTTATTAGAAAAAGGCTTCTCAGCTCCCATTTTACAAAGGGGGATCTGAACAGTTACTTGGGTGATTGTCATTATGTCATTTAAAATTGACAAAAAAGCCAATATCTTTTTTTTCTGTTACCTAAATCCTGCAAGCTCTTATTTTGACACTCATTACCATTAAATTAATTATGGTTAATGGTCTTTTTCAGCTACTACGCCCTCGATTTATGAGCAATCGATTAAGATATTTCAACTTCAGCAATGAATTGAGAAGCTTTATTGGATTGCACGGAGCATTTCCTGATTTCAAGGCAACAAACGTCCTGCCACTGAACTATGACCTTTATCCAAAATGATTTTACTTCGGTGTAACTCTAGGCTAGCAGCCCCACCTTAACCCAGTCCTCCCATTCACGAGGATAAAGTGGGTCGGCAGGCGTTTTGACTCGCAGCTGATTATTCCCTGTGAGTAATTTTCCTGCCGTCCGAATTAGATAAGTTCGAAGTGTCTCCGGCTCCCACTGGCATAATGTTTTATTGCCACTCAGTTGTGCCATCCAGCGTACCGTATTGTATGCGAGGACAGCGCAATGAAATAATGCAGCATTGGCAAGGAACTGGTCCGTTCTTATCTTACCTAAACCCATTTGTGATTTTGCTTCTTCGATCCATGTTTCGCATGTTGCCCGTTCACCATACTTCTTGTGTGTTTGCCACGGAGCGAATGCTTCGGTTGTCACATAACAAAAATAGTCATATTCATACTCTCCCGTTTCCCAAAGGTCGGATTGAGCCGTTGTCACTTTTTTAGGTTTCTTCATCCTGACGGCAACGAATCGACGAGAGCAAGACCAACCACTACAGCTGTGCTGAAACTCACATTGCTCCCAATCGGACTGGCCTTTTATGGGAGTCCAGTTCTGCCCAGTCAGTAACGGGATCAAATTTTTAAGGTTCACCTTTATCAAATAGCCATGCCCTTTGGTATCCAGAAGGTCTAATAGGTTCCCATCAAAATAACCATTGTTACATCGAAAAATAATGCGCATCCGATTGGGCAAGCGAGCCAGTAATTGTTCGGTAAATTCAACAGCACCATTACTTGTATAGGTATTCCCTGTTCTGAACCAGGCTTGTAATTAATGTATTTTTAATATAAAAAAACAGGCAATAGACCCGCTCAACGCTCAATGTAAGTAGTTACACTATTTCAATGTTTATGTTGTCTTCTCAATGAAAATCGGGAGGCAATGCTGATCAAGCCTAACCCCATAAGCCAGATTCCTGAAGGTTCAGGAATTGTTTGCTGATTGTCCTCAATGTTCAATGTGCTACTAAAGAAAATGGATGCCTGTGAGTCAGGATCGTTATGTTGCAAACGAAATCCAGAGCCTGTATCTGATTTGCTTAATAATAATGAAATAGTTGCTATTTCATCGATTTCAAGCGTAAAATCCCAACCCAAGGACATGGAGACATCATCGCCAAAAGTGACTCCAATACTATTATCTAATGAACCAGAATTAAAATTATCGGTGGTGTGCTCTATTGACTGTTTAGAAGAATTAGGTTATTAATAAGAGACT
>CAZLLL010000129.1:0-7589 GCA_964560255.1 uncultured Methylomonas sp. | reverse complement strand
AAGGCGAGCAAAAAGACAAGTCAGAATGCACAAGTTATTTGATTCCCATTCCTAAGTTCCATGCGAATTATTTCTATGAGATATTTTTAGAGTAACCAGCTTGTCCCGTTTTAAAGAGTTACGAATTTAATGCGGGACATATGGCAGGTTGGATGATTATTAATTTCCATCTTCCTTAGGAACATGCACGAAATAACTTGGGCAACTTGCTTGTCTTTGCTGGCTATGCGCCTATTTATACACCTTGAATACGAATAAAAATACTGCGCCAGTTGCCCAACTTATTTCGTGCACGTTCCTTAGTGTACTGAGCTGTCTTTATGACTAAAATAGGGCCTCAGTAGCCTTACCAGCACAGCCCCCATTAATATACTGAAAAATAAAATAATCCAGGTGTAATGAGTATTGTTAATAGGGTATAAATCAGGTGTTAACGGAGCTGTTAAGCCCAGAATACTATCTAGATTTCCTGTACCTTTGCCTACTATTAATTGGCCTTTCATACCTTTTTCGGTATGTTGTGAAACTTCACAGTGAATGTAATAGGTATAGTCACGGCTAGGAACGATAAATGAGCCCGTTTTCTGGCCTTTGCCGTATAACTCAATAGTAAACATCCCTTTGGGATAAATATAACCTGGTAGGCCATGAATCATAAACTGGTGACGGATATCGTCTTCATTGATAAATGTCACATTGACTCGTGCGCAGGGAGGCACTTGCCAGTTGCGTTTATCATAAGTAAACATTTTTCCGGCAAAGTCTTTGGTGAATTTTCTACCACCCCGAATAGTCATATCAATATCTTCAGAGACTTGCTTGCAATCTTTGGGTAACTTATCTGGGTTATTATTCATGATCATGCCTTTATCATCCATGATCATATTGCCATGATTCATCGCGGCAAAAACAGGTAGTGTAGAAAAATAAATGAACAGAAATAATAGCGTATTCTTCATCAATCTGCCTTATTTAAGCCGTGAATAATAAATAAAATAAGCCCAATAGTAAGGCCTACCAATAAGCCAAACAGTATAATATGAAGATAAGCAGGGGCAAGTGTGCCCGCTTCCTGCTTTCCCCAGAGAGGGCGTTGTTTGGCATAATAACTATTTGTCAGTACATCATCTAAAGTGTCTTCACGCAGTCCAGCTGGCATACCTTGCTCACTGAGCAGACTTTCATAAACCAGTAAGGCTATATTTCCGCCTGGACTCATGCCATCATTGGCAACGCCCATTTCCACATGGTCATGAAATAACCAGACCCCCTCGCCATAGCTATGTAAGCCATCATTAATCGTTTGTAAATGCAAATCAATGCGCTGAGCGGCTGAGAGACCATAAACATCACGGGTAATTTGAGCAACCGGGTTTTGAGGTACGCCGTCATAATCGGTAATAGTCGCTTTATGCCCGTGTATATGAATGGCAATATTGCTGTGCTGGGTATTAAGGATGCGTAATTTAATATCTTCGTCAGGTTTGGCGATAATTAATGCATCACGTAAAGTGAAAGGAAAAGAGTGACCATTAAGCATAAAATAATTTTCATTGGACTCACTCATATTGTAAACACGGTGCATTTGTTTGGAAATGACGCGTATATCATTAGATTGCTGAATTGTTTTTGCCAGGTTTTTATCAATTGATTGATAATGTAGGTCGTATTCGCGATCAAATTTTTCTTTTATTGCGACTGATGAATGACGGACATGTCCTGCGCCTACATTAAAGGTTTGTACCCAGTTATTGGGCCTGTTTTCTTCCACCACAAACATGCCATTTAAGCCCATCATTAAATGTTTATCAGTCTGGACATGGCAATGGTACAGCATAGTTCCTGCATGACGTGGCTTTAATTCATAGGTACGTACAGAGCCTGGCATAACAGGCTTTTGGCCAGTGACGGGGACACCATCATTGTCGCCACCTGTTGAGGTTTTAAACGTATGATCAACGCCATGAAAATGTAGGGTATGCGGGAAGTAATGCGTGTTTTCCAGAGTAATATAAACTTTATCGCCTTGTTCGACACGGATAACAGGGGAGGGGGCACGTAAAATGGCATTGGCTTTTTGAGAGCGAAAATTTTTGACACTCATACCCCGTAATTTAGGTGAAAAAGCCCACATGCCAGGTTGTATGCCTGGGGCAATGTCATAGGTAGGGAAGATTCCTGGACTGTCCGGTGTTGCACCATTTAACTCCAGTACTTCCAGCTTGATGCGGATAATATCTGGATCGCCATCGCCATCCAGGTCATCACTTTTTATTAAAGCATCTTCAGCGATACGGCTATTCATCAAGGTCTGCATAGAAATATTATTCATGCCTAGCACGAAAGCTGCGATATTATAGGGATTATCCGGCTCACAAAGTAAGGACTCTGATATGTCAACACCATCGACTACTTGTGCGGCACGCCATTCAGGGTGTGAATCTAGACAAGGTTTTTCGACCTTCAGAGCCTGACTGAGCTGGGGATACTGACCTGCGGGTAGGTTAATGCCAGATGCTCGCTGAAAAAAGGAAGGTTGTAGCCATATACTTAAAGCGATCAGAGCAAAAACAACTGGGACTAAACGGTAATATAATAGATTGTTGTGCATGGAGTAAGGCAGACAAGGAAAAGGGAGTAATCAGTCATAAAAAGATCAGCTTCCTTGTCAAACTCTTTATTGTTCAAAATAGTATTATTGACTGCTAATAATAGCACGATTTTATCTGATAAGCTTACGAGTAGCTGCTTAAATTGAATAATCGGTTTTTGTAATTTAGTCTTGAGTATTGAAAGAGTGATGCCTTATATTGTATTAGGCAGCTGGAAAAATATAATCATCCAAGATAAATGTATAACTAACTGATATTTATGTATTATATTTTTTCAGTTGGACGATTATTAATTTCCTGCTCCCTTGAGTTATTATGAGTGAAGAGAAAGTTCAATAGGAATTTATTAGCAACATAATTTACTGGGTGAAACGGAACAAGGCGTTCTGTTGTGCTGTAGACAGGCTAAAGTTAATATAAGAAAAAAAAGGCAATAAAAAACCCGCATAAAGCGGGCTTTCAGGATTCTAACTTTATTATTTTTATTATTAAATGCGATCTTTTCCTTTATATTAAACTTACTTTATTATTTTTATTTGTTAAGTTTATTTCCTACCTCGTAATCCCTGTTATTTTATACTTATATCCCTCAAGTGCTGGAAATTATACAGCATAAAAATGTGAACTGTCCATCAAAAAAGATAAATTAGGAGAAAAAATAGTATTGAGTTAAAAATATAAGTAAAAAACAGTTACTTATTTTTATGGCGTTGGGCATTTTCGTTTAAATAGTGACTTCTCTTGCCGTATGGTCAATAGTCGTCACTACCAGATTTTTGTTTGTCTTCGAGACGTGGCAACAGGCGTATAACAGGCTACGTAACTATTACAGTAACAAAGAAGACAGACAAAAAGATGCGTTAAATAGGCAAGTTATATTGTCACATTCCTTGAATATTTGGACATATACATCCGCAAAATGGAATATTGTAGGATACTATGAGTGCACGGTTAGTGTTTATCAATTAGCCAAACGATAGATCTTTCTCAAGCTTTGGATGCATTGACACCTTCAATACGCTTGGCAGCTGGTATAGATGGCTGGGAGGCATTGTTGCAGTAGAAGGGTAATCAATTATATTATTCAGCATAAAGCAGAAAAATTGAGATATTTACAATATTTTTTTCTAATTGTCATCATTAAGCAAAGTTAGCATGATATTATTAAGAATTAAAACGTATGGATCGGCTTTACCTTTAATTCAATATACATCTGATTCATGGTAGGTTACACCATTTGAACTTATATCTTACTAAGTGGACATGACAGTAATACCTTTACACTTTAAGTTGCCTGAGCATCTAATAATTACAAAATTTTTAAAAAAATTAACTAAAAATTTTGATTTTAAGATTATCAGTCAGCAACACGCTATAAAAACTTTTTATGATAGCTTTGACTGGCGACTCTACAATGCAAATATGATTTGTGAGTTAAACCAGTCAAAATCCTGCTCTCACATCAGCTTAATTGACAGAAATACAGGCGAATGTCTTGTTTTGGAAAAACAGCAGGAGAGCTGTCGCTTTGGCGGACAATTTCGACAAGGCGGATTTAAAACACGTCTGGTTGAAGCAATAGAAATGCGAGCATTACTACCTTTATCGCAATTATCCTCTCAGGTATATCATTTAAATATATTTAATAAAGATAAAAAAACAATTTTGCGCATCCGACTTGATGAATATGAATCCCCGTTCGCTGCTTATATAAGCTTGCAACCACTAAGAGGCTATGAAAAAGCAGCTGCAAAAATCAGCAATATTTTACAGAAGTCTCTGCACCTTGAACCAGCAACGCCTTGTGCGGCTTTACATAGCATACTAAAACGACATGGGCGGAAAGTGAATGACTACAGCTCCAGAGTAGCCATAAAACTTGACCCAGATATGCGGGCAGATAAAGCCAGCGTCATCATTTATCAACAATTATTACGCGCGATACAAATCAATGAAGGTAGCACTATTGCTGATATTGATACAGAATTTTTACATGATTTCCGTGTTGCTATCAGGCGTACACGGGCGGGTTTAAGCCAGATTAAAAATACCTTACCTAGCAAAACAGTCGAAAGGTATGCAGGTTTTTTTGCCTGGCTCGGTCAGGTTACTGGGCCAACCCGTGATCTGGATGTATATCTATTGAGCTACAAACAATATCAAGCGGCTTTGCCAGAATCATTGCAACAAGATCTTGCTCCTCTCTATCAATTCCTTAAGAAAAAACAGCTTAATGCTCAAAATAAACTGGCCAATATACTTTCAGGCTCTAAATATCAAAAACAACTGGCAGAATGGGAGCAATTTCTAAAAACCCCACTGCCAAAAAAACATATCGGTGATCATGCAAAGCTAAGCATTAAAGAACTTGCTGATCAGCGCATCTGGAAAGTTTATCAGCGTTTATTAGATGAAGGAAATGCAATTGGGGAATTATCCCCCGCCGAAGCACTACATGACTTAAGAAAAACCTGTAAAAAATTACGTTATTTGCTGGAATTTTTTCAAACCCTTTATCCAGCAACAGAATTTAAAAGTGTACTCAAAGCCTTAAAAGGTTTTCAATCAGTCTTAGGCGATTTTCAGGATTATGAAATTCAGGAAGTGAATTTAAAGCTATTTAGTGCAGAGATGATGGACAACGGCGCACCCACAAACACTTTTTTAGCCATGGGCGTGCTGGTGCAACATTTAGATACCTTGCGTTGCGCGGCACGCAATGATTTTACGCAGCAATTTGAGCTATTTAAACAGGTCAAGAATCAAAAAACATTTAAACGTTTATTTGCGCACACGTTGTAGGAGAGGAGACATTGAAAATAATTGCAAGCTATAATATCAAAGGCGGAGTAGGCAAAACTTCAACGGCTGTCAACCTGGCTTATATCGCGGCACAAAATAATTATAACACCTTAGTCTGGGATCTTGATCCGCAAGGTGCAAGTAGTTATTATTTTAGAGTGAAACCGAAAATAAAAGGAGGAAGTAAACAACTAATCTCAGGTGATCGCGAATTAGACGGCTTGATTAAAGCGACTGATTTTCATAATCTGGACTTATTGCCAGCGGATTTTTCCTTTAGAAATCTAGATTTAGTACTTGATGCGCGAAAAAAACCTACACAACGCTTAAAGAAATTACTTGCGCCATTGACTGAAGAATATGATTTAATTATTCTTGACTGCCCGCCAAATATTTCCTTATTATCAGAAGCAATTTTTGCGACCTCAGACGTATTATTATCTCCTATTATTCCAACAACCCTATCACTACGTACTTTAGAACAGTTAAAAAAGTATATAAAAGATAATAAATTAAAACATCTGCAATTAATTCCTTTTTTTTCCATGGCTGATAAACGCAAAAAAATGCATCAGGAAATTATGCAAACATTGGTGGAGAAGCATCCAGATATATTACACAGTGTGATACCCTATGCGAGTGATATAGAACGTATGGGATGGGAGCGCCAGCCATTAGGTGCATACGCGTCGAAAGGTCGTTCTGTTGAAGCCTATCAATCATTATGGCAGGAAATTAAAGGTCAGCTTGTTGACTAAAAATCAGCAGAGTAATTTTCACACACTGCGACTACTGGACGGGGTATTCACCCCGTACATGACGTTCCTAAGTTGTTACGTCATAAAATAATATCCAAAGTTATTGACAAAATGACACTCCATTCACCACTGGGTAAGGTTCATCGCAAGCACTCTAACGAGTTATCTCCCAAGCTAAACAAATTATCATTTGACCTCAGTATCAATTTTATGGCTTAATTTAATACAACGATGAAATATGCAGATCAGGATATAAACCCATGTCTAAACCTTTACGAACTATAATAGGTCTTTTGTTACTCATAACCACGGTGAGCCTTGCGACTTGTCAGTCCTTGTATCATGTGACACCTTTAGGCATTGACTCAACAAATAAATACCAATAGAGCAAATTGCAACTTTAACAAAGCTGATCATTATGAATAGTACAGAGCAATTAAGAAAACCCAGACAGTACCAGAAAAAAACGTCAAAAGGTCTTTTACACAATAGCCGAGGTATGTTGATTTATATATTGCCTATTGCATTAGTTCCTGCCGCTATACTGTCTTTTATTAATGGTGAATTTCTGCCCATTGTAACCAATGTCAGTGGCTGCGTTGCTTTCCTATTAGCCGCCGGACTACTGCGTAAAGGTCTGGCAGCAGAAAAAGAATATCAGAATAAAAAAATTACTCTGGCACCTAAGTGGCCACTGAAAACACTGGCTGCAATGATTGTTTCCATTGCGACGGCGTGGATTGCCTTAGCAGGAGCAGGAAACTCCTTTTTCGTCTCTATCGCTTTCGGTCTAGGTGCAATGGCGGGCATGGTTTTATACTATGGACTTGACCCCCGTCAGGAAAAAATGACAGTCGGCACGCATGGCTATACTGCTGAGGAAATCTCAACAACGATCAATGAGGCTGAATTACAAATTGCAGGTATTGAAGAGGCCAACAATAAGATCAATAACCCTATCTTTAATCAACGTATTAATATAATTTGTCATCAGGCACAAGACATTGTGGACTTGCTTGAAGAGGATCCAGGGGATATTAGAAGGGCAAGAAAATTTCTCAATACCTATCTAGGGGGCGCATTAAAGGTCACTGAAGGCTATGCCAATATGCAAAGAAAAAATCAGGCGGAGCAATTGACTGAAAATTTTGAAAATGTATTAAATACAATAGAATCTGTCTTTACTGAGCAAAAACAAAAATTGCTGGAAGATGATGTTCTGGATCTTGATGTACAAATAGAAGTTCTATCGGCCCAACTGAAACACGAAGGGGTCATTTAAGGAATGGGAATCAAATAAGTTGTGCATTCTGGTTTGTCTTTTTGCTCGCTTTCTGCGTTGCGCCTATTGCCACGTCTTGAAGGCAAACAAAAATCCTGCCCAATATTGGACGATTATTTATTTCCAGCTCCCTAA